>NZ_JBEOVY010000078.1:0-25386 GCF_040295745.1 Saccharopolyspora sp. NPDC002686 | reverse complement strand
TCTGGCAGGCCGCCACCGACCAGCACCGGGTGATCACCGCGCTGCGCACGGTCTACCAGCACCAGTGGATCACCACCGGGGCCAGCAAGGGCGGCTCGGCGGAGAGCTCGGCGACCAGCTTCGGCGTGGCGATCTCGGACGGCCTGCCGTCGGCGTCCCGCATGCACGGCAGCAGCTGCGCGATCTTCTTGCTGTGCAGGCCCGCCGCGAACAGCTCCTGGATGCGGATCACCCGGTCCACGGCCCGCTCCGGGTAGTCGCGCTGGCCGCCGGGCGTGCGGTCCGCCGCGAGCAGTCCCTGCTGCTCGTAGTAGCGCAGCGACCGCTCGCTGACCCCGGTGCGCCGGGCGAGCTCACCGATCCGCATCTCGACCCCCGGGTGAATCCGGACTTGAACCTGACATCGATGTTAACTCTTACCGTGCCGGCATGACGAACACCGAGAGCATCCCCTTCGACTACAGCCCGATCACCGAGCGCCCGAAGATCACCTGGCCCGGTGGCGCCAGGGTCGCCGCCTACGTCGGGCTCAACATCGAGCACTTCCTCGTCGGCCGCCCGTCCACCAGCATCTGGCCCGGCGCGGCGAACCTGGTGCCCAACGCCCTCAACCACGGCTGGCGCGACTACGGCGTCCGGGTCGGCATCTGGCGCACCATCGAGAGCCTGGACCGCCACGGCATCCGGGCGAGCGCGCTGCTTAACTCCGACGTCGCCGAGCACTACCCCCAGATCATCAAGGCCGGTCTGGAGCGGAACTGGGCCTGGCTCGCGCACGGGCGGACCAACTCGATCCTGCACACCGACATGGGCCTGGACGAAGAACGCGACGTCCTCACCGACATCGTCGACACCATCCGCGCGGCGACGGGCCAGCAGCCGCGCGGCTGGATGGGGCCTGGGCTGACCGAGACCTTCAACACCCCGTCGCTGCTCGCCGAGCTCGGCCTGGACTACGTCCTGGACTGGACGAACGACGACCAGCCGTACCGCCTGAACGTGCCCGGCATGCTCAGCGTCCCGTACTCGGTCGAGCTCAACGACCTGATCCTGTTCGGCCGGGGCCTCACCGGTCCGGACTTCCTGCGGATGGTCAAGGACCAGTACGAGCAGCTGCGCGACGACTCCGAGCACAGCGGCCGGGTGATGGCGCTGGCCTTGCACCCGTTCGTGATCGGCCAGCCGTTCCGCCACAAGTACCTGGACCAGGCCCTGGAGTACCTCGCCGCGCAGCCCGACGTCTGGCTGACCACCAGCGACGAGATCGCCGAGCACTACCTGCGCGCGGATTCCCAGGTTCGTCCCAGCTAGGCCGCACGAACCTCCCAGCCGGCGTGGGCAGCCTGCGATCACCGGTCACCGACGGACCGGTCACCCCGAAGATCGGAGAGGAAATCCATGATCAGCAAGACTGCCCGCCGCGCCGGACTCGTCGCAGGCATCGCACTGCTCCCTGCCATGGCCTTCGGCTCCGCCGCCAACGCGGCGACGACCGACGCCCCGCAGCAGCCCGCCGCCCAGCAGCAGGCCCAGCACCCGCACGAGGGCCAGCACCACCGGCACAAGGGCCAGCACGTCGAGCTCACCGGCACGATCACGAAGGTCGGGACGAAGAAGGTCCGGGGCCACGACGTCCAGCTCATCACCGTGGCGGGCAAGGCCAAGGACGGCAAGCAGCAGGAGATCACCTTCGCGGTCCCGAAGAAGGCGACCGTGCGGGACGAGGCGGGCAAGCCGGTCGCGGCCGACCAGCTCACCCAGGGCAAGAAGGTGACGGTCAAGGGAATGCAGCTGCCCGAGAAGCACGAGGGCGTCGCCCACCGCATCACGATCAACGCCTGACCACCACCGTGCGCGGGCGGCCACCCCGAACGGCCGCCCGCGCACGACTCCCTGCAGGAGCGATGCTCGAAATCCTGCAGATGTGCTGGTCAGGCGCAAGCAGAAGGTTCGATGCTTGGCGTCGGCCTATGGATAGCGCCTCGTCGGCAGGTGTCAGGATCGGGCCGGCCCGCTACCCGAGACGCTGATGTAGCACTTGCGCTACCATGGAACTCATGACAGCAGACGCCACAACGGTCGGACTGCGTGAACTGCGGCAACACGCCTCTGACCTCGTCCGCCAAGTCGAAGCGGGCGACGAGATCACCATCACCGTCGCCGGTCGTCCGAGTGCGCGACTGGTGCCGATCGCAGGCCCCCGGCGTTGGCAGAGCTTCGATGAGATTGCCGACATCTTCGTGGGCGCCCCGGATCGTGGCTGGGAAACGGACCGCGATCTCATTGACCAGCAGCTTCGCGACCCATGGGGCGAAACGTGAGGGCAATCCTTGACACCAGCATCGTCATCGCCGCCGACGCGGCGCCCATCCCCGGCGAATTGGCAATCAGCGCCGCGACTATGGCCGAGCTCCATTTCGGTGTGCTGATCGCCAAGGACGAGCAGGCGAGAGCCGACCGGCTCCGTCGTCTGTCCGCTCTCGCCAAACGATTTGATCCGCTGCCGGTCGACGACGCGGTTGCGGCGAGTTACGGCGAACTCGCCGCCGCAGTAGCTAGATCGGGCAGAAAACCGCGCGCTCGCACAATGGATCTTTTGATCGCGGCAACCGCCCATGCCCACGACGCCCGCCTCTACACCCGAAACATCAAGGACTTCATCCCTCTCCAAGACTTCATCGAGATCGACGAAGCCTGAGGTCCGGGAGCGGGTCGGGAACGAACGACGGGTGCGGAGCCGACGAAAGGTGACCACCGCACCGTGGGGGTCTGCGGGGGCTCGGCCCCCGCAAGGGAAAAGGCGGGCACCGGCGAAATCGACCGCAGGTCGATGAGCAGCGTGAGCCGCCTCGTGGGGCCGGAGGGACTCGAACCCTCACTGGCTAGGACCTAAACCTAGTGCCTCTGCCAATTGGGCTACGGCCCCCGTCGTGCTGCCCAGCCTAACGCGTGGTGCGATCTTGGTCGGCGGGGTGTGTCCGTTCCAGCACCGCGCGCGACACGCCAACCGCTGGTGCGGTGCCGGTTCGCCGGTGCTCTACGGTGGTCAGCAGCCAGGTGAAGGGTGAGGAGGACACGTGGCTCGTGATCCGGACGCCATCGAGCGCGACATCGAGCAGGCGCGTGAAGCGCTGGCCAACACTCTGGACGAGCTGAGCGTCAAGGCGAACCCGCAGCGGTTCGTCGAGGCCGGCAAGGCCAGCGTGCAGGAGAAGCTCAACGATCCGCGGGTGCGCTACGCGTTGATCGGGGTTGGTGCCCTGGTCGCCGTCGTGGTGGTGCGCAAGCTGTTCCGGTGAGACCCGTGGGCCTTCTTCGCCGAGGGCCCGCGGGTTTCCACCGCACTTCCCCCGAACCCTGCCAGGTGTTCCCGGCAGGGTTCATCTCGTCGTGACCGGGTCGCCGAGGCGGATCTCGCCGGGCTTGGTGACTCGCATGATGACGCCGAACTTGTTGTCGTGGCGGTCGATCAGGTGGGTTTGCAGGTCTCGCCAGCGCTCCCGGCCTTCGGCGTCCCAGCTCGGCACCGCGCAGCGGATGCACGGCCCGGCGTTCTCGCCGGTGACTTCCAGTTCCACGTCGCCCGCGGTGATCGTCGCTCCGGTTTCCCACTGCTCTTCGGCGAAGGCGGGCAGGTCCGCGTCGATGTGCAGGTTCGTGCGGAACCGGCGCAGGTCGACTTCGACGCCCAGTTCTTCGCCGAGTCCGGTGCGCGATGCTTCGAAGGTGACGAGCACTGTCGGGCCGCGGTCCTGCTGGCCGTCGGCGGCTCGCAGGCTCAGCGGGATGCCGAAGGAGTCGGCGAGCGCGTCGCCGAGCTTCGGGTCTTCCCAGGTCCAGGTCGTGCCGTCGGGGGCGCGCAGCTGCGGTGGTTCCGCCGGGTCGGTGGTTTCGCCGTAGGTGGCGCCCCAGCTGAGCATGCCCGGGTTCTGCCGGACGGTCAGCACCTTGCCCGCGCGCTTCGGGCGTTCGTCGCGCAGGGCGTAAGCCCGGTCTCCCGCCATGCCGCGGTCGTCGAACCGGGCGGCCCGGACCGGTTCACCGCGCAACGACTTCACCGGCCACCGTGTGAGCTCTGAAACCGTTCCCCGCGCCACGCGATCCTCCGTTCCCGAGTCCGGGCTTCACCCTATCTCGGGACGGGGAGTGGATCAGCCGTGCAGGAGGGGCATCAGGGCTTCGGTGACCAGGCGGTCCACGAATCCGGTGTCGAGGGGCTCGTCGGTGAGCATCAGCCGGTAGATCAGGCAGGCCCCGGTGATCTCGACGACCGTGTCGATGGGGGCGTCCGGGCGGATCTCGCCGCGCTGCACTCCGCGTTCGATGAGGCGGCGCAGGACGTCGCGCTGCGGCAGCAGGAAGGACTCGCGGAACGCGGCGGCCAGCTCCGGCTCGTGCGGCAGCTCGCCGACCAGCGCCTGGGCGGCCTTGCCGACCGGGCCGGTGAGGAACGAGGCGAAGCTGCGCAGGAAGTCGCCGAGGTCGTCCCGGATGGAGCCCCGGTCCGGTTCCGGGATGTTGCGCTGGACCAGCTGGGTGCAGGTGTCGATGACCAGGTCCAGCTTGGAGTCCCAGCGCCGGTAGATGGTGGCCTTGCCGGCCCGCGCGTGCGCGGCGACGGCATCCATGGTCAGCGCCCGGTAGCCGACCTGGGAGAGGACTTCCATCGCGGCCTGGCGCAGCGCGGCGTCGCGGGAGGCGTCCCGCGGCCGTCCCCGGCCGCTGGTCGGCCGGGCCTGCTCAGCGCTGGACACCTGCTCCTCCTCGCGGGCACTGCTCGTCGGCGCGTTCACGACCGCCATCTTAAGCTCCGAGCCGGGTCGTCGTTTTGGTTCACGATCTGCGCGTGCCCTGGTGAGCGGGCCGAGCTCGTGGGTCCACTGTGCACGGGTCCGGATCGTCCCGCGAGCCTCAGCCGCTCCGCTTCGCCGTGCCGGCGGCCGGTTCGGCGGACACCCCGTGCCGGGCCTGCAGGTATGCGGTGGTGAAGGCGAAGCCGTCGCCGTCGAGCAGGTGGATCACGATCCGGCCGACCGCGCTGGGCGCGAGCTGCTCGATGAGCTGGTCGGCCTGGTCGCGCGCGGCGATGAGGCCCGGTGCGCGGGCGCTGCGCTCGTCGGTGCCGGTGGTGACGGTGACCAGCCAGTCGTCACCTTCGGGCAGGTAGTTGGCGGTGATGTGTCCGCTTGCCATGGACGCCTCCGGCTCTGGCTCTCGTGGGCGCTGGTGTGACGTCGAGGTCCGGGAGCGATGACGGAGGTTTCCGGACCGGTCACGCGTGGGGCCGTCGACTCTACGTGCCGTCGGCGGGCAGGTCCTCGGGACGGTCCACGTCGAATCCGGCGGACACGTCGTCGCACGGGACCAGCACCACCTCGCGGTCCCGCAGGTATCCGCGGGCCCCGGCGTCCCCGGTCGCGGAGGCCCGGGCCCCGGCCCAGTGCTCCCGCCCGAGCAGCACCGGGTGGCTCCGCCTCCCGTCGTGCGCGGCGGCGGCGAGGGCGGACGGTCCGGCCAGCTCGGCGACCCGCCGCACGGCCTCGGCCCCGATCCCCGGCATGTCGACCGGGAGCACCACGGCCGCATCGGCATCAGTGCTGGTCAGCGCATCGATTCCGACCCGCAGCGAGGACCCCATCCCGCTGTCCCAGTCGGGGTTCACCACCACCGAGACCCCGGCCAGCTCAGCCTGCTCGCGCACCTCGTCCGCGGCGGCACCGAGCACCACGACGACCGGTGAGCACCCGCCCTCGGCGAGCACCCGAGCGGCCCGATCCACGAGCAGCGAACCCCGGTGCTCGACCAGCGCCTTGGGCATCCCGAACCGCCGCCCGGCCCCAGCCGCCAGAACCACGCCCGCAACCCTCATCGCACCCACGCTACCCACCCCACCAGAACACCCGATTCCACCTGATCCGGTGAACGACGAAGGACGCCTCCAGGCTTCCTGAAGGCGTCCTGCATCGCGGAACGGATCACTCGACGAGGGCTTCGATGCCTTCGATTCCGAAGTAGGCGGCGAAGACCAGGGCGAGGCCGCCGACCAGCCAGCCGATCTCGCGGACCTTGCCCCGGGCCACCTTGATCAGGGCGTAGGCGATCAGACCGGCGCCGATGCCGTTGGTGATCATGTAGGTGAACGGGATGACCGCGATGGTCAGGAACGCCGGGATGACGTACTCCGGGTCGTCCCAGGGGATGTGGCGGACCTGGGACATCATCAGCGCGCCGACGATCACCAGCGCGGGCGCGGCGGCCTGGGCGGGCACCACGGCGGCGAGCGGGGTGAACAGCAGCGTCGCGCAGAACAGGAGACCCGTGACGACGCTGGCCAGCCCGGTGCGCGCGCCTTCGGCGACACCGGTGGCCGACTCCAGGAACACGGTGTTCGGCGACGCACCGGTCAGACCACCGGCCGCGGCGGCGACGCCGTCGACGGCCAGGATCCGGCCCATGCCCTCGACCTTGCCGTTCTTCACCAGCCCGGCCTCCGAGGAGACGCTGGTGATGGTGCCCATGGCGTCGAAGAACCCGGACAGCACCAGGGTGAACAGGAAGACGGTGGCCGCGATGCCGCCGGCCGCGGCGAACCCGCCGAACAGGTCGACCTGGCCGAACATGCTGAAGTCCGGACTGCCGATGACGTGGTCGGGCAGCTCCGGCACGATCGTGCCCCACTGCTTCGGCGCGATGCCGAAGGCGGCGTTGGCCGCGATCGCGACGACGGTGCTGACGGCGATGCCGATCAGGATCGCGCCGGGGACCTTGCGGGCCAGCAGCACCAGCATCAGCAGCAGGCTCAGGCAGAAGATCGCGATGGGCAGGCCGACCAGGTGCCCCTCGGTTCCCTGGCCCATCTGGACCGGCACGGTGGTCTCGGCCGCGTCCGGCTTGCGGGTCACGAACCCGGCGCTGACCAGGCCGATCAGCGCGATGTAGAGGCCGATGCCGACGGTCAGCGCGGTCTTGAGCGGCGCCGGGATGGCGTTGATGATCTTCTCCCGGATGCCGCTGACCGCCAGGACGATGATGACGATGCCCTCGAGCACCACCAGCCCGAACGCTTGGGCCCAGGTCATCGCCGGGGCGATGGTGAAGGCGACCACCGCGTTGACGCCGAGCCCGGAGGCCAGGGCCAGCGGGGCGTTGCCGACCAGGCCCATCACGATGGTCATCACGCCGGCGGTCGCCGCCGTGGCGGTGGTCAGCTGCTCTGAGGTGAGCTGTGCTCCGGTGGCGTCGGCGGACGAGCCGAGGATGAGCGGGTTGAGCATCACGATGTAGGCCATCGCGACGAACGTGGTGAGACCGCCGCGCAGTTCGCGGGAGATCGTGGAGCCGCGGATGCCGATGCGGAAAAATCTGTCCACTATGGACGGGTCCGGATCGGTTCTTTCCGGTTGCAGCTGCTGGGTCATATGAGTCCTCCCATGCCGGTGGGCGCCCCCGTGCGGCGCGTTCTGCGCCGCCCGGACTGTTTCCTTCGGCGGGGTTTTCCGGGCAGGGGAAGGCCCGGCGGGAATGCCGCCGAATTAGCTGTGGGGCGTTTGTCGAATGGTTTCCGCTGTCGCGGTGGTGTTTTCAACGGCGGGTCGGCTGAGCTGACCCGCGGGGTTCCGGAGCGACCCGGTCGTCGCGATCGGAACCGCAGGGCTGGTGGTGCCGGGAACTAGCGGAATTCCCGGGAAATCGGGCGGAATTCCGGGAGGCCGCAGTGGGGTTCCGAATTCAGACCACCGCGGCGGGAGCGGTCAGTAGTCGATGCGGTCGGTCTTGCCGCGCCAGGCGTCGAAGGCCGCGTTGCGGTTGGGCATCACCACCCGGTCCACCGGGGCCGGCGATGCGGTGCCCGAGTCCTCGAACACGTCGTAGAAGGCCCGGTCGTCGAATCCCGCGTCGGCGGCGTCGTCGCGGTCGGCGGCGAACAGCACCCGGTCCACCCGCGCCCACAGCGCGGAGGCCAAGCACATCGGGCACGGCTCGCAGGAGGTCACCAGCACGCAGCCGTCCAGCTTGAAGGTGCCCAGCGCGCGGCAGGCGTTGCGGATCGCGGTGACCTCGGCGTGCGCGGTCGGATCGAGGTCGACGGTCACCTTGTTGGTCCCGGTGGCGATGACCTCGCCGTCCCGCACGACCAGTGCGCCGAACGGCCCGCCACCAGCGGCGACGTTGGTGGTGGCCAGATCGATGGCCTGCGCCATCCAGTCCTGCTCGGCGCTCGTCGCGACGTCCACGGACATTGTCGTACTCCTAGATCTCTGTGTGCTTGCCTTTGATTTTTTGTTTTGATTCGCCGCCAGGCGAATAGCCCACCCCGGCGCTGGCACCGCTATGCAAAACGACCACCGGAGACAGTTCTGGAGGGGGTGCTGCGGCGGCGGGCCCGGCCCCGCCGCCGCAGCGGCTTTCGGGTGTTCAGATGATGTGTTCGGGTGCCACCGGGGTGTGCGGCAGTTCCTTGCCGGTGGCCGCTCGGATCGCGGCGACCACCGCCGGGGTGGTGGAGATCGTCGGCGGTTCACCGACGCCGCGGACCCCGTAGGCCGCGTTCGGGTCGGCGCGCTCGACGACGTCGATCTCCATGGGCGGGGTGTCGAGGATGGTCGGGATCAGGTAGTCGGTGAAGGACGGGTTGCGGATCCGGCCGTCGACGACCTTGATCTCCTCCATCACCGCCAAACCCATGCCCTGCGTGGAGCCGCCCTGGATCTGGCCGATCACCGCGTCCGGGTTGATCGCCTTGCCGACGTCCTGGGAGCAGGCCAGCTGCACCACCTTGACCAGCCCGAGGTCCAGGTCGACGTCGACCACCGCGCGGTGCGCGGAGAACGCGTGCTGGACGTGCACCCGATCGCTGCGGCCCTGCTCGTCCAGCGGGAACGTCTCGCGGTGGTGGTACTCGCGGGTCTGCTCGACGACGTCGTCGCCGAGCACCTCCACGAGATCGGCCAGCACGCCGCGGGTCTCCGAGGTGATCTTCCCGCCGTGCAGCGACAGCTCCGCCGGATCCACGTCGTAGCGCTGCGCGGCCAGCGCGAACACCTCGTCGCGCACCGCCTCGCAGGCGGCCTTGACCGCGCTGCCGGTCACCAGCGTCTGCCGCGAGGCGGAGCTGGAGCCGGCCGGGCCGACGCTGGTGTCGTTCGGGTGGATGGTGACCCGCTCGACGCCGAGCTCGGACCGCGCGATCTGCTGCTGCACGGTCACCAGGCCCTGGCCGACCTCGGCGGCCGCGGTGTGCACCATCGCGGCCGGTTCACCACCGATGACCTGCAGCCGGACCCGCGCGGTGGAGAAGTCGTCGGCGCCTTCGGCGTAGCAGATGTTCTTGATCGTCACGCCGTAGCCGACGCCGCGCACCACGCCTTCGCCGTGCGTGGTGTTCGACGCGCCGCCCGGCAGGTTCCGGATGTCGACCGGCCCGGTGCGCTCCTCCGGCATCGGCAGCGCGCGCACCCGTTCCAGCAGCTCGGCGACCGGCGCCGGGTAGTCCAGCACCTGCCCGGTCGGGATCGAGTCGCCCTGCTCGATGGCGTTGCGGATGCGCAGGTCGACGGGGTCCATGCCGAGCGCGTCGGCGAGCTTGTCCATCTGGGACTCGTAGGCGAAAGTCGGCTGCACCGCGCCCAGTCCGCGCATCGCACCGCACGGCGGGTTGTTGGTGTAGACGCCCCAGCCCTCGACGTCGACGTTGGGCACCTTGTACGGCCCGGCGCCGAGCGTGGTGCCGTTTCCGACGACGACCGGCGTCTTCGAGGCGTACGCGCCGCCGTCGAAGTACTGCCGCGCCTTGACGTAGACGAGCTCGCCGTCGCGGGTCGCGCCGTGCTCGTAGTACATCTTGGCCGGGTGCCGGTGCACGTGGCCGTAGAACGACTCCTCGCGGTTGTAGACCATCTTCACCGGTTTGCCCAGGTGCAGCGCCAGCATGCAGACGTGCACCTGGATGGACAGGTCCTCCCGGCCGCCGAACGCGCCGCCGACGCCGGACATGGTCATCCGCACCTTCTCCGGCGGCAGCCCGAGCGCCCGCGCGGTCTGCCGCAGGTCGGAGTGCAGGTCCTGGGTGGCCAGGTACAGGTCGACGCCGCCGTCCTCGGCGGGGATGGCCAGCCCGGATTCCGGGCCGAGGAACGCCTGGTCCTGCATGCCGACCGTGTAGACGCCGGAGACGACCACGTCGGCCTTCGCGTGCGGATCGCCCTTGACGATCTTCTGGTGCCGCACCACGTTGCCGTCCGGGTGCAGCTTCGGCAGCGCCTCGTCGTGCGCGACGCGCTCGGCGTCGAGCACCGGCTCCAGCACCTCGTACTCGACGACGATCTTCTCCAGCGCGCGCCGCGCGGTCTCCGGGTGATCGGCGGCCACCAGCGCCACGGCTTCGCCGACGTAGCGCACCACGTCGGAGGCCAGCACCGGCTGGTCGGCGTACTTCAGGCCGAAGCAGTTGTCGCCGGGCACGTCCTCGGCGGTGAGCACCGTCTGCACCCCGGCCATGGCCATCGCCGCGCCGAAGTCGATGGACCGGATCCGCGCGTGCGGGTGCGGGCTGCGCAGCGTGGCGCCCCACAGCATGTCTTCGGCCCACAGGTCGGAGGAGTAGGCGAACTCGCCGCGCACCTTGATGGTGCCGTCGGGCCGCAGCGGCGATTCGCCGATGCCCCCGCCGATGGCGTCGTTGAGCTCCTGCGGACTGCGAGCAGGCGAGTGGCTGCTCATGCGGACACCTCCGGTGTTCCCGTGACCCGATCAGTGCTTTCTGCTGCGAAGGGGAACCGCAGTTTCAATTGAAACTGTGATCCCACGGCGTGTCGGGCGCGCGCAATTTCAATGGAAATTGGACGTCTGATTTCAATGGAATTTGCGTGGCCGGGGACGGAACCCGGGGACCGGTCCGGACGGCGGAGCGCCGGGTGCGCGGTGGTCATGGCGCCACCTCCCGGAGCCGGGTGCTGGCCGCGGTGAGTTCTGCTGTGAGGTCGGGGACCGACATCAGCCGGCCGTCGTCGACGACGACGGAGCCGCCGCGCAGCAGCCGTTCCAGCTTCGGCAGCTGACCGAGCACCAGCGCGGCCACCGGATCGGCGATGCCCGCGTGGTCCAGGTCGCGCAGTTGCCAGATCGCGATGTCGGCGAGCTTGCCGGGCTCCAGCGAGCCGAGCTCGCCGTCGCGGCCGAGGCAGCGCGCACCGCCGCGGGTGGCCAGCCACAGCGCATCGCGCACCGACAGGGCCTGCGGCCCATAGCGGGCGCGCGCCGTCAGCAGCGCCTGCCGCATCTCCTCGCCGAGCCCACCCGCCTCGTTGGAGGCGACCCCGTCGACCCCCAGCCCGACGGGGGCACCGGCGTCCAGCATCGGACGCACCGGTGCGATCCCGGCGCCGAGCCGGCCGTTGGAGCTGGGGCAGTGCGCCGCCCCGGTGCCGGTTTCGCCGAGCCGAGAGATGCCCTTCTCGGACAGGTGGATCGTGTGCGCCAGCCACACGTCCGGGCCGAGCCAGCCCAGGTCGTCGGCGTACTCGACCGGCGTCCGGCCGAACTCGGCCCGGCACTGCTCCTCCTCGTCGAGCGTTTCGGCGAGGTGGGTGTGCAGCCGGACTCCGTTGCGGCGGGCCAGTTCCGCGGCCTCGCGCATCAGCTGGGTGCTGACCGAGAACGGCGAGCAGGGCCCGACCGCGACCTGCACCCGAGCACCGGGCGACGGGTCGTGGAACCGGTCGATGGCGTCCTGCGTGCCGGACAGCGCCTCGTCGAGGGACTCGACCACGGAGTCCGGTGGCAGCCCGCCGTGCGCGCGACCGCGGTCCATCGAGCCGCGCACCGCGTGCAGCCGGACCCCGACCCGCTCCGCGGCGCTGACCACGGCGCCGAACACGTCGCCACCGCTGCGCGGGAAGACGTAGTGGTGGTCGGCCGCGGTGGTGCAGCCCGACAGCGCCATCCGGGCCAGGCCGGCCGACGCCGCGGCGTGGGTGATCTCCTCGTCGATCCCGGCCCACACCGGGTAGAGCTCGGTCAGCCAGCCGAACAGCGTCGCGTCGGCGGCGTAACCGCGGGTGGCCCACTGGTACAGGTGGTGGTGGGTGTTGATCAGTCCGGGCGTGACCAGGCAGCCGGACGCATCGATGCGCCGCACCGCGCCCTCTTGCGGTGGTGCGGAGCCGGGGCCGACCGAGAGGATGCGGTCGCCCTCCACGACGACGTGGCCCTCGACGAACTCGGTGCCCGAGTCGTCCACAGTGGCCACGGCGCCGCCTTCGATGACGACAGTACCGCCTCTCCGCGATTCGCAGTGGTGGTTGCGTTCGGGACCAACCTCGCGATTCGCGGTTTCTTGTGGCTGGGTTGCGTCACGGTCCCCTGAGGTGCGGTTGCGCAGAACTCGGGTTGACACAGGGCTGTTCATGTCCGCGCTTTCCGCTGGGCGGCGAGGCGGACGGCGTCCATGATCTTCTCGTAGCCGGTGCAGCGGCACAGGTTCCCGGCCAGCGACTCGCGGATCTCCGCGTCGGAGGGCTTCGGCTTGCGCTCGAGCAGGTCGTGGGTCTGCACCAGCAGGCCCGGCGTGCAGAAACCGCACTGCACGGCGCCCGCTTCGACGAACGCCTCCTGGACCGGGTCCAGCTTCTCGCCGTCGGCCAGGCCCTCGACGGTCCGCACCTCGCGGCCTTCGGCCTGCCCCGCGGCCACCAGGCACGCGCAGGCCGGCACACCGTCGAGGTAGACCGTGCAGGAACCGCATTCGCCCTGCTCGCAGGCGTTCTTCGACCCGGGCAGGCCGAGCCGCTCGCGCAGGACGTACAGCAGGCTCTCGCCCTCCCACACGTCGTCGGCCTCGTGCGGCTGTCCGTTGACGGTGAACTTCAGGCGCATTCCTGCCTCCCGGAACAGTGCTCTTGCCAAACCCAGGACAGGGTCCGGCGGGCCATCACGGCCAGTGCGTGGCGGCGGTAGTCGGCGGTCCCGCGCACGTCGTCGATGGGGGAGGAGGCCTGCGCGACCAGCTCGCCGAAGCGGCGGGCCACCGAGTCCTCCAGCGGTCGCCGCCCCGCCCAGTCGAGCTCGGCGGACAGGAACTCCTCGGCGTCGGTCGCCCGCCGCGGCGTCGGGGCGGCCGAGCCGAGCCCGGTGCCGACCCGCTGCTGCTCGGGGTGCAGGGCGATGGCGAAGGTGCACACCGCGATGACCATCGCGTTGCGGGTGCCGACCTTGGAGAACTGCTGCGGTCCGGTCGCCGGGGCGATGCGCACCGCGGAGATCAGCTCGTCGGCGGCCAGCGCGTTGCGCTTGACCCCGGTGTAGAACTCCGCGGCCGGGATCAGCCGGGTGCCGCGCACCGACTCGACCTCGATCTGCGCGTCGGAGGCCAGCAGCGGCGGGTGGCCGTCCCCGGCGGGGGAGGCGGAGCCGAGGTTGCCGCCGAGCGTGCCGCGGTTGCGGATCTGCGGCGAGCCGACCGTGCGGCTGGCGATGGCCAGGCCGGGCACCCGCTCGCCGAGCTCGTCGATCAGGCGGGAGTAGGGCAGCCCGGCGCCGATGCGCAGCGCGCCGTCGGCTTCCGACCAGCCGGTCAGCTCGGGGACGCCGGTCAGGTCCAGCAGCACGTCGGGACGCCGGTGGTCGAAGTTGATCTCGACCATCACGTCGGTGCCGCCGGCGATGGGTGTCGCGTCGGGGTGCGCTGCCTTGGCCTCGAGCGCTTCCCGCCACGTCGCGGGGCGGAGGAAATCCACGGTGAACTCCTAGTCACGGCCGGTGAAAAGGTGTGAGTCAGTACACAGCCGGGTGGTGCGCGCTGACTAGCGGCGGAAACCCCGAAAAAGCCTTCCGGGTGGCGAGCGCGAGTTGTATGTTTCTCCAAATACGTGCTGCCGACCGCTGCCGCCGGGGGCAGCGGGGCCGTGTCAGGGGTGTGCGGGTGCTGCTGGGCGATCTCCTCTCCGATCCGGAGCTCGGGCTGGTGCTGCTGCACGGCGCCGACCAGGTGGACCGGCAGGTCCGGGGCGTCTACATCACCGACCTGATCGACCCGCGCCGCTACCTCGGCGGAGGGGAGCTGGTGCTCAGCGGCCTGATGTGGCACAGCGGACCGGACGATTCCGAGCGGTTCGTGTCCGCGCTGGTCGACGCCGGGGTGGCCGCGCTGGCCGCCGGGACGGCGCGCCTCGGGCACGCCCCGCCGGACCTGGTCGAGGCCTGCCGCAGCCACGACCTGCCGATCGTCGAAGTACCCCTGACGGTCAGCTTCAACACGCTCGCCGACCGCGTCCAACGCCGCTCCGCCCCGCGCCGGGAGCTGGTCGCCGCGGTGGCCGCGGGCGCGGACCTGGACCAGGCGCTGCGGATGGCGGCCGACGAGCTGGGCGCGGACTGCTGGGTGCTGTCCGCGGCGGGCTGGGTCGTCGGCGGAACCGCCGAACTGCCCGATGCCGCCCGCTGCGCGGCGCTGCGCGAGTTCGCGACCGGCCGCCTGCCCAACACCGTCCGATCGGACGACGACGTGCACGTGCTGTGGCCGGTGGAGTCCGACGTCGACCCGCGGGCCGCTCGCTGGTTCGTGCTCGCCAGGGGTGCCTTCGACGACTGGGACGCGGAGCGGGTGGCCATCGCCACCGACCTCGGCACCGTGGTGGCCCTGCTGCGCGCGCGGGTCGACGAAGCTCGGAGCATCGCGGGGCGCTCGGTGGAGGCGGCCCTGCGGCGCCTGCTCGACGGGACGTCCAGCCCGGAGGAGGTCGCCGCCCGGCTGGAGACGGCCGGACTGCCGACGGGGGAGCCGTTGCGCGCGGTCGCGCTCGACATCGGCGACCCGGTGGAATCCACGACGCTGCTGCGCGAGATCGCGGCCGCCACCGGCATGGCCTCGGTGACCGCGTCGCTGGGCGGCAGCGCGACCGCGCTGTTCGTCGGCGACGAAGCGCACCTGGTTCAGCTGGACGCCCAGCTCGGCCGGATCGCCGGTGACGTCGAACCGTGCTTGGAGGGGCGGAACCTGGCGGTCGGCGTCAGCGACATCACCCGGGCCACCGCGCTGCGCGGCACCCTGGAGGAGGCCGGCTACGCGCTGCGCCTCGCTCAGCGCAGGCGTGGCCGGGCGGAGGTGGTCGCGGCGGCGGAGCTGGCGTCGCACGAAGTGCTCCTCGCCTCGACCCCGGACGAGCTGCGCCGCTCCTACCGCGAACGCCTGCTGGCCGACCTGATCGCCTACGACGACGCGCACCACTCGGAGCTGGTCCGCACCCTGCGGACGTTCCTGGATTGCTCGGGATCGTGGTCCCGCTGCGCCAAGCAGCTCCACGTCCACGTGAACACGCTGCGCTACCGGATCCAGCGCGTGGAGGAGATCACCGGGCGGGACCTGTCCGAGTTCCCGTCCAGAGTGGACTTCTACCTGGCCCTGGAGCTCGACCACCCCACCTCGACCTGAGCTCGACCGCAGTTTCCATTGAAACTGCGGACTCCGGCCACGGCGGATCACAGTTTCAATTGAAACTGCGGTTTCCCGTGACCGCCGCCACGGACAATTCCTCGCGAATGCGACGTGCCCGTCGGGTGAACACGTCGATTTCGTCGGCGAAACAGCCCGGCGGCGGATCACGTGACGTCGGTGTTCGGACACGCAACGCAACGTCCCGGCCAGCAATTCGTGGGTGTGCTCACACCGCGTTCGGCTTTCCGGGGGAACAGGTGGGCACGGTTCGAAATCTCTCCGTGAGCGCGGTACGGTTCTTGGTCGCAGTTGAGCTCCACGGGCACCCGCCCTCGGCGGGCATTCGGCCCGGCCAAAACCCCAACCCCAGCATTCCGAGACGGAGGTACCGGGATTGACCGATCTGTCCGCCACCACCGGTGTGACGGACCGCCCCAGCGGCACCGCGCAGCAGACCGGCGCAACTCCGGATGCGATCCAGCAGTTCCTGGACCGGCAACGACCTGAAACCCCTTGCCTGGTCGTGGATCTGGCGCAGGTGCGCAACCGCTACCGGCAGTTGCGGACCGCCCTGCCCGACGCTCGCATCTGCTACGCGGTCAAGGCCAATCCCACCCCTGAAGTGGTCGGCGCGCTCGTCGGCCTCGGTTCCTCCTTCGACGTCGCGAGCCCCGGCGAGATCGACCTGTGCCTGGCCAGGGGCGCGGCGCCGGAGTCGATCTCCTACGGCAACACGATCAAGAAGCGCCGCGACATCGCCCGCGCCCACGAGCAGGGCGTCCGGCTGTTCGCCACGGACAGCGCCGCCGACCTGGTCAACATCGCCGAGGTCGCGCCGGGTTCGCAGGTGTTCTGCCGGGTCCTGGTGGACAACACCGGATCCCGGACCCCGTTCGGCCGCAAGTTCGGCTGCCCGCCCGAAACGGCGGTGGAACTGCTGACGCGGGCGAACGAACTCGGTCTGGACGCCTATGGTGTTTCGTTCCACATTGGATCCCAGCAGCTCGAGCCCGACGCCTGGGAGCACGGGATCAGCGCTGCCAGCGAGGTTTTCGCCGCCTGCGCCGAGCGCGGCGTGCAGCTGCGGATGGTGAACCTCGGTGGTGGACTGCCCGCTGCCTACACCGAGTCCGCGCCGCCGCTGGCCGACTACGTGCGCCGCATCGAGCAGTCGCTGGACCAGCACTTCGGCGCCGAGCGCCCGGAGCTGCTGATCGAACCCGGCCGGTTCATCGCCGCCGACGCGGGCGTGCTGCGCAGCGAGGTGGTGCTGGTCACCGACTCCAGCGACGGCGAATCCCGCTGGGTCTACCTGGACATCGGCCGCTACAACGGGCTGGCCGAGACCGAGGGCGAGGCCATCACCTACCGGCTGCGCACCTCCCGCGACGGCGACGAGGTCGGCCCGGTCGTGCTGGCCGGTCCGACCTGCGACGGCGACGACGTGCTGTACCAGCGGACCCGCTACGAGCTGCCGCGCACGCTGCGTGGCGGCGACTGGGTCGACCTGCTCAGCGCAGGTGCCTACACCGCGAGCTACTCCTCCGTGAGCTTCAACGGGTTCACCCCGCTGCCCACGTACTGCGTCGACGGCGATCAGCAGCCGTGATGTCCGGATTCGCCGGCGAGCGGGTCGGGGAAGACGTGAAGCACCAGAAATTCTGCGAAACGATGGGAGGTCGATAGATGTCCGTTGACACCGGAACGCCACCGGTCGGTTTGTTCACCGGCCAGCATGTCCTCGCCGAGCTGGAGGGCGTGGATCCGGAACTGCTGGACGACGAGCAGTTCCTGCGCGAGACCCTGCACAACGCGTTGAGCCAGTCGCACGCCACGGTGTGCCAGATGATCGCCAAGCGGTTCGAGCCGCAGGGCGTCACGGTGCTGGCGCTGCTGTCGGAGTCCCACGCTTCGCTGCACACGTACCCGGAGGACGGCTCGATCTTCATCGACGTCTTCACCTGCGGGCACACCGCGAAGCCGGAGCTGGCGGTCCAACTGCTGGCCGACGCCCTGCGCCCGCAAGCGCAGAACGTCCAGACCATCCAACGCGGCCACGACTACGAAACCCACAGCTGAGCATCCACGACCAGCGGAATCAGCAAGAAGTTGAGCTGGTCAGGACCCGTCAGAACCTGCGGATGAGCAGCGCGGCCCACGCGCGAACCAGCCATCGTCAGGCAAGCGGCGAGCCGCTTCCAGCGGTAAACAGTTACTGCGACGCATGGCCGGCACCGCGCGGCGAGGGTCGCATGCGCCGCCAGGCGCATAGCCCACCCTCGGCGCTTGCACCGCCGCGGGTTCTCAGACGTCGTCTGGCGAGGACAGCCCGTTTGCCGTGTATTGGCCATACATAAAAACGGGCTCCCGGAGCCTAGACGGCGTCTGAGGTTCCGCTACTCGCACCGCCACGCAAAATGAGCCTGGAATACCCAGAACGAGGAGGAGCACCGTTGATCGAGCTCGACGGGCACCGGTGGATCAAGGAACCCGTGGGCGCCGGCATGGAGCGCCTGTGGAAGGTCGACGAGGTGCTGTGGGAGGGCGACACGCCCTACCAGCACGTCGTGATCGGTCGCACCAGCCAGGGCGTCTCGCTGTTCTGCGACGACGACCGGCAGAGCACCGAGTTCTCCCAGCTGGTCTACCACGAAGCGATGATGGTGCCGGCGTTCCTGCTGGCCGCGCAGGTGGAGCGGGTGCTGATCATCGGCTCCAGCGAGGGCGTGGCCAGCCAGATGTCGGTGGCCGCCGGGGCGACCCGCGTGGACCACGTGGACATCGACGAGCTGTGCGTGCGCAAGTGCGCGGAGCACCTGCCCTACGGCTACACCCCCGAGGACGTGGCCGCCGCCGAGCGGGGCGACGGGCCGATCAAGCTGCACTTCGCCGACGGGTGGGGCTTCCTCGACCAGGCGCCGCCGGAGGGCTACGACATCGTGGTCGTCGACCTGCCGGACGAGCGGGCCGACGACGAGGACGGGCAGCACAACCGGCTGTACGGCATGGAGTTCATCCAGCGCTGCCAGTCGGTGCTGTCGGCGGGTGGTGTGGTCGCGTTCCAGGCGGGTTGCCCGACGGTGTGGCGCAACGAGACGCTGATCCGCGCCTACAACCGGTTCAACTCGGCGTTCGAGACGGTGGCCTACTTCGGTTCCGACGAGCACGAGTGGGCGTTCATCTTCGGTCGCGTGGAGCCGATCGACGACCCGACGAACGTGCTGCTCGAGTCGTTCCCGAAGTCGTCCTACCGCCCGCAGACGATCGACGAGGCGACCATCATCGGCGCCACCGTCGCGCCGTACTCGGTCCGCAACCAGGGCTGACACCAACGCAGAAGGGCGCTCCGACCGGTGTGTCGGGGCGCCCTTCTCGCATCTCAGGAGTCCTCTGTGGACTTCCCGCTGGTGGAAGTGCCTTCTGCCGCAACGGGTTCTTCGCGTCGGGTGAGCACCAGCGCCTCGTCCTCGGTGATGGCCACGGTGTGCTCGGAGTGGGCCGTGCGCGAGCCGTCGGCGGAGCGGATCGTCCAGCCGTCGGGGTCGAACGCGATCTGGTCGGTTGTGCGGGCGAACCACGGTTCGAGCGCGAGGGTCATGCCCGGTCGCAGCTCGATGCCGCGTCCGGCCTTGCCGCGGTTCGGCACGTGCGGCTCCTCGTGCATGGTGCGGCCGATGCCGTGCCCGCCGAACTCGGTGTTGACCGGGTAGCCGTAGCTGCGGGCCACCTCCCAGATGGCCGCCGAGATGTCGCCCAGCTTGTTGCCCGCGCGGGAGGCCGAGATCGCCGCTTCCAGCGCTTCTTCGGTGGCCCGGACGAGCCGCTGGTCCTCCTGGGCGGGGGTGCCGACGATGACCGTGCGCGCCGAGTCGGCCGACCAGCCGTCGACGCTGACCGCGATGTCGGCGGTGAGCACGTCGCCGTCCTGCAGCACGTAGTCGTGCGGCAGGCCGTGCAGGACCGCGTCGTTGACGGACAGGCAGATGACGTTGCGGAACGGGCCCTTGCCGAAGGACGGCGAGTAGTCCCAGTAGCAGGACTCGGCGCCGCGCTGCCGGATCATGCCGCGCACGTGGTGCTCGAGGTCCATCAGGTTGACGCCCACGTCGGCGAGCCGGCCGACCTCGGTGAGCACGTCGGCCACGAAACGGCCGGTGACGTGCATGCGCTGGACCTCGGTGGGCGTCTTCAGCTCGATCACGGATACCTCGCGTGCGATTGGTGCCGGTATAAGAATACCGCGACACTAGCACCGGGCGGTATAGAAATACCACTCGCCGGCGCAGGGCATCGCTGAACTGCGAAAACAAGCTCAGAGCGAGTCGAGGTAGGGGTGCTGGGCCGGGTTCCCGTCGCGCGGCGAGAACCACTGGTCGAACGCCAGCCCGCGGGAGTGCAGCTCCGCCTCCACCTTCGCGACCTGCGCCGCCGTCTCCGGCTCCACCTCGCCGGCCAGCGGCAGGTCGACCTCGTACAGCTCGTCGTGGTCGAGACCGCCGAACGCCCGCTCGGTGAACACCGCGAACACCGACTCGCTGTCGTCCCAGGTCATCAGCTCAGCGGCCTCCAGGGCCACCCGGGCCTCGTTGATGAACAACCGCAGCGCCAGCTCCTCGGCCACCGAGCGCGGCGGCGTCCACGACGTGCCGGTCAGCCGCTCCGCGACCGGCGTCGAGGCCAGCACGAAAGCGCGGGCGAAGAACGCGTCGTAGCGGTGGTCGTAGCAGGGCGGCAGCTCCTCCAGGACCAGCAGGCCGACCGCGTCGGCGACCGTCGCGTTGTTCACCGCCAGCGCCAGCTCGTCGTAGAAGACCTCGTCGGTGACCACCCGGACCGCGTGGACCAACGCCCCGGCCGCCAGCGCCACGGCCTCGCCCTCGGCGCCGAACGCGTCCGGACCGAAGGCCCGCAGCCGCGGCGCGAGCCCGAGGAACCGGCTCCGCCACTGCTCGACGTCCATGGCCGGCTCAGCCGAGGTCTCCAACGCCTCCTCGACGGCGGCTTCCAGCTCGTCGACCACGTCGGACCCGTCGCTGGCCGCCAGCAGGTTGAACTCGTCCTCGGTGATGCGCACCTCCGAGTGCGCGACCGACCAGCCCGCCAGCACGTCGCTCTCGCTGATCAGCTCGTCGAGCACCGACGCGGCGGCGTCCTCGGCGGCCAGCAGCGACGGCGCGTCGAGCGCCAGCACCACGCTGGCCCCGGCCGGATGCACGGTGATGCGGTAGTCCAGGACGTCGATGTCGGATTCGCCCGGCCCCGAGACCCCCTCGACCAGCGCGAGGTGGCGGTCCAGCACGGCCGCGATCCCCTCCTGCTGCAGCGGGTCGAGCTCCACCACGCCGGTCGGCGGTCCGAGCTCCGCTGTCACCGCATAGTCCACCGCGTCTCGCCCTCTCCTCGCCGGTTGATCGGCATGGTACGTCGTCGGGGCGGCCCGGACCCGTCAGCCGGTCGGGGGTCCCTCATCAGCCATGATGAACCACGTGACGACGACTGTGGCCGTATTCGGCAGCTGCAACATGGACCTGGTGGCGTACGTGGGCACCGCCCCGAAGCGCGGCGAGACGGTGCTCGGCCGGGAGTTCCACACCGTGCCGGGCGGCAAGGGCGCCAACCAGGCGCTGGCCGCGGCGAAGGCGGGTGCGGCGGTGCACATGATCGGTGCGGTCGGCGAGGACGAGTTCGGCACCGAGATCCGCGAGGTCCTGCGCAAGTCCGATGTGGACGTCGCGGGGCTGCGGACGATGCCGGGGCGCAGCGGCACCGCGCACATCGTGGTGGACGACCAGGCCGGCAACTCGATCATCGTGATCCCGGCCGCCAACGGCACCGTCGACGGCCTGGTGGCGGGCGACGAGGAGATCATCGCCGGATCGCAGATCTTGTTGCTGCAACTGGAGATCCCGTTCTCCGGCGTGGCCGCGGCCGCAGCCGCGGGACGTCGCAACGGGGTGCGCGTGGTGCTCACCCCGGCGCCCGCCGCGGAGCTGTCCGAGGACATCCTGGCGAACGTGGACCTGCTGGTGCCCAACGAGCACGAGGCGGCGATCCTGGCCGGCGACGACGATCCGGAACGGGCGATGGCGAAGCTGCTCGAACTGGTCCCGGAAGTGGTGATCACCCTGGGTTCGCGCGGTTCGCTCTTTGGCAACCGCGACGGCGAGCGGGTGGAGGTGCCGAGCTTCCCGGTGGACGCGGTGGACACCACGGCGGCCGGCGACACCTACGTCGGGGTGCTGAGCGCGGCGCTGGGCGAGGGGGCCGACATGCCCGAGGCGATGCGGCTGGCCTCGGCGGGCTCCGCGGTGTCGGTGCAGCGCAACGGCGCCAGCAGTTCGATGCCGACCCGAGCGGAAATCACCGACTTCCTGGCCGGTCGATAAGGCACGCGCCTTCAAATGGTGGAGTCCGGCGCTCGGCACGAGGAGCCGTCGGACGATTCACGGACGGCCGGTTTTGTCCCGACTTCTTACCGGCCGTCCGTGCGGGCGCTCACTGAGCGTTGTCGAAGGCCTCGACGATCTCGGCCGGAATGCGGCCCCGGTCGGAAACCTGCATGCCCTGATTCCGGGCCCATTCGCGAATGGCCTGGTTGCGTTCCCGGTCCGCGGTGCTCGGAGTGCTGGACGCCTTGCCCGGCTTGGCGGCGGTCCGCTTGCGGCCGCCCGTCTTGCGGGCGTTGGCCACGAAAGACGCCAGAGAGTCGCGCAGTTTCGCGGCATTGTCCGCGGACAGGTCAATTGCGTAGCTCACCCCGTCCAAGGCGAACTCGACGGTGGTCTCGGCTTGCGTGCCGTCGACATCGTCGACGAGCTGAACGGTGACTTTCTGCGCCACGGTAACCCTCGATTCCGGCTCGATTCCCCTCCTTCTCCGCACCGCAGGTGCGGAGAAGAGCGAGCGAACAATAAACTACCGCGCGAAGAATGTTCCACCCGCCGCCGGAGTTTTTCCGGATGTGCGATGCATTACTTTCCCGGATTGGCCCCGGATCGGTTACGGTGCGTTCGGCGTTCGTCGCGCAACCCGCACGATCGCAACACCGACCCGCCTGGCGGTTATCGGCAGATGGGGCCGCTGTTCTATGGTTGAGTACGAGACAACTGAGATGCCACGTGCTACAACGTGGGCGGGACTCCGAAGTGGTCCTGCCTGCAAGTCACGCGGATCGAGGCGGGCACGTTCCCGAGACAGGTGATCATGGCCGAGCGGATTCAGGTCGAACTCGTCGACGACATCGACGGGTCCCCAGCCAACCACACCGTTACCTTCGCGTTGGATGGTGTGACGTACGAAATCGACCTGAACGACGAGCACGCGCAGGAGTTGCGCGCGATCATCACGCGGTACATCGAGGCGGCCCGCAAGCCGAAGCCGGCACCCGCGCGCACCGCTCGTCAGCAGGAGCGCGAGGAGGAGCAGACCCGGCGCGCCAACAAGCAGCTGACCGAGCAGATCCGCGGCGCCGCCCAGCGCACCCGCGAGGCCCTCAACAAGAAGGCCGTCGAGCAGCCCGAGCAGCCGGAGCCCGAGGTCGTCGAATCCGAGCCGCGCTTCGACCCGGCCCCGCCGGAGCAGGTGGAGGCGAAGGAACCGGCCCAGGCCCCCTCGGTCTCGCTGCCGCTGTTCTCCTCCGCCGTCGACTGATCGCGCCCGCGCGGCGGTTCGGCGAACCGCCGCCGCACCGATGGCTTTCGGTGCCGGAATGATCACGGACTGTGGACACGGCACCGACAGACTAATACGGTTTCCGCGTTTTGCCCCTCTTGCCGGCGGGAGGCGCGGTGACGACGCGGTTCGGACGTTGTGCCCCGGTGGTCCTGCTGGCCTTGGCGGTGAGCGCGACCGGGTGCAGTCCGCTGGTCGACGTCGAGCAGACCGCCGGTCAGCTGCGATCTTCGGTGCAGGCGCCCACGGTGCGCGGCGGCGAAGCCGTCATCGCGCTGGACCAGGAGCCGGACAAGCTGGACCCGACGCTGGCCACCACGCTGGCCGGCCGGCAGGTCTTCAGCAGCATGTGCGAGAAGCTCTACGACGTCGACCCGGCCGGTCGGGCCGTTCCGCAGCTCGCCGCTGAACTCCCGCGCAGCTCCCCGGACGGCCGCGAGCTGACCATCCCGCTGCGCCCCGGCGTGCTGTTCAACGACGGCACCGAGTTCGACGCGGCAGCGGTGAAGAAGAGCCTGGACCGGCACCGCGAACTGCCGTCCTCGGGGCGCCGCTCCGAGCTCACCGCGATCGACTCCGTCGAGGTCGTCGACCCGGCCACCGTGCGGCTGAAGCTCAAGCGGCCCTCCGCCCCGCTGCCCACCGTCCTCGCCGACCGCGCGGGCATGATCATGTCCCCGGCGAAGCTGGACGAGCTCGGCGAGAACTTCTCCGACGACCCGGTCTGCGTCGGCCCGTTCCGCTTCGTCGAACGCGTCGCCCAGGACCGGATCGTGTTGCAGCGCAGCGAGTTCTACTACGACCGCGACCGGGTGCGGCTGGACCGGCTGATCTACAAGGCGGTCTCCGACGACAACATCCGCATCGCCAACCTGCGCTCCGGCGAGTTCGACGTGGTCTGGGAGGTCGGCCCGCCGGACGTGCCGATCGTGTCCCGCGAGGACGACCTGGTGCTGCTCAACCAGCCGTCGATCCAGTACATGGGCATCACCGTCAACATCGGCAACGTCGACGGCAAACCCGGCCACGTCGACGGACCGCTGGCCAACGACCCGCGAGTGCGCGAAGCGCTGTCGCTGTCCATCGACCGCAACACGCTCAACCGCATCGCCTTCAACGGCCTCTACCAACCGGCGTGCGGCCCCATCCCGCCGACCAGCGAATTCGCCACTCCCGCAACGCAGGCCTGCCCACCGCACGACGTGAACCGCGCCCGCCGGCTGCTCGCCGAAGCGGGCGTGCAGACCCCGCTGCGCGTCGAGCTGCTGCTGCAGAACGACTCCACCACCAGCCGCGTCGGCCAGGTCATCCAGGCCATGGCCGCCGAAGCCGGTTTCGACGTGGTGCTGCGGCCCAGCGAATCCACCAGCGCCATCTCCGCGGGCAAGAAGGGCCGCTTCCAGACCTTCCTGATCGGCTGGTCCGGCCGCCCCGACCCGGACGGCAACATCACCGTCATGCACCAGGCGGGAGCCGCGCAGAACTACAGCGGCTACTCGACGCCGGAGACCGACGCGCTGATCGAGCAGGCCGCCGCCGAGCGGAACACCGACCGCCGCCGCCAGCTCTACGAGCAGGTCGTCCAGCAGCTGCAGCAGCGCAACAACGTCATCTACCTCTACCGCCAGCAGTACTACACCGCGCACACCAAAGGCATGGCCGGTGTCGAGGTCTACCCCGACGGGATCATGCGGCTGAAGACCGCGGGTCGCGTCGAGTCCGGGAGTTGAGATGCTGCGCAGCTACGCGCTCAACCGCGTCCTGCAGTCCCTGGTGACGCTGGTGCTCGTTTCCCTCGTCGTGTTCGCTGGCCTGCGCGCGCTCCCGGGCGACCCGGCCGTCGCGCTGGCCGGAGCGGAAGCCGACGACGCCGCGATCGAGCAGATCCGCCAGTCGTACCTGCTCGACGAACCGATCTACGTGCAGTACGCGACCTGGATCGGCCGCGCGCTGCAGGGCGACTTCGGCGACTCGGCGCAAACCGGACTGCCGATCGGCGAAACCATCCTCAGCCGACTGCCGGTCACCCTCGAACTGGCGCTGCTGAGCATGCTTTTCGCCGCGCTGATCGGCCTGACCACCGGCGTGCTCGCGGCGGTCCGCCGAGGGGGACCGCTGGACTTGCTGGGCAACGGGGTGTCGCTGTTCGGCCTGTCCATCCCGAACTTCTGGCTCGGCCTGATGTGCGTGCTCGTCTTCGCCGTCGGCCTCGGCGTGCTGCCCGCCTCGGGGTTCGTCCCGTTCACAGAGTCACCGCTGGGCAACCTGGAACGGCTGATCATGCC
>NZ_JBEOVY010000077.1:0-25427 GCF_040295745.1 Saccharopolyspora sp. NPDC002686 | reverse complement strand
GTCGACGACGTCGACGTCGTCCGCGACGGCAACCACCTGCTGCGGTCGATCTCCCTGCAGGTCCACCGCGGCCAGCACTGGGCGCTGCTGGGCGCCAACGGTGCGGGCAAGACCACCCTGATCAACCTGCTCGGAGCGGTCAGCCACCCCACCCGCGGCAGCGTCGCGGTCCTCGGCCACCAGCTCGGCCGCGTCGACATGCGGCAACTGCGCTCCTACGTCGGCCACGTCAACCCCCGACACCCCCTGCACAGCCCGCTGCGGGTCCGTGAGGTCGTGCTCACCGGCGCCACCAACACCACCGAACTCGTGCCGCGCTGGGAACCGACCCCGCAGCAGAGCGCCCAGGCCGACCGGCTGATCAGCATGCTCGGCATGGGCGAGAAGGCCACCGCCCGCTGGGACACCCTCTCGCAGGGGGAGCGCGGCCGGACCCTCATCGCCCGCGCCCTGATGCCCGTGCCCAGGTTGCTGCTGCTGGACGAACCGGCCACCGGACTCGACCTGGCCGCCCGCGAACAACTGCTGACCAGCCTCGACACCCTGCGCGCCGAACACCCGGAGCTGGCCACCGTGCTGGTGACCCACCACCTGGAAGAACTGCCGGCCAGCACCACCCACGCCATGCTGCTGCGCGACGGCCGCTGCCTGGCCGCCGGAGCGGTCGACCAGGTGATCACCACCGACCACATCACCAAGTGCTTCGACCACCCGGTGCGCATCACCCGCACCGACGGCCGCTGGCACGCCCGCGCGGACCGCTGACATGATCAGGCGCGAGAACACCCTTCCAGCGACCCGCACAGCGTTCCCGCGTTGGAGGCAACCGTGGCCCTGGCACTGCCCGAACCCGGATTGACCGACGGCGTCATCACCATCCGCCACCTCGCCGACCGCGACGCGGAGGACTACGCCACCGGCACCACCGACGAGGCCGTGCGCCGCTTCGCGCACCTGCCCAGCCCGCGCTACACCCCGCAACTGGTGCGCGAGCAGATCAGCGGCGTCATCGCCGACGGCCTGCGCCGCGGGAACCTCGCCGTCCTGGCCATCGCCAACACCACCGACGACCGCTTCCTCGGCTCGATCACCCTGTTCGACATCCAGCACGACAGCGCCGAAGTCGGCTTCTGGCTGGCCCCGCACGCCCGCGGCCTCGGCGCCACCCAACGCGCACTCGACCTCATCACCGCCTGGGCCCCGACCCACGGCATCGCCACGCTGCGCGCCCGCACCGAACAGGACAACACCGCCTCGCAACGCACGCTCGAACGCGCCGGCTTCCGCCTCGTCGACGGCCCCACCGAGCACCTCGCACCCAGCGGCGACACCATCACCGGCCTGACCTACGAACTGCCCACCCCACGCAGCCACTGACCAATCGCGGTGCTCGCTCTGCACGGTGCACGAGCGGACTGTCTACGCCCTGCACTGGCAACGGCTGTGGCGCCGCGTACCCGAACGCTCTGACCACATCGGACACTCCACCCGGGCAGATCCGGCTCTCAGGGCTTGGACCGTTCGCCGAGCACACCCACCAGTGCCGAAGCGATGCGAGCCACCGCCCGATCGTCATCGTCGGACAGCTGCTGCAGGACGTCCTGCGCAAGAGCTGCCGGCATCTCGACGAGCGCCTGCGTCAGGCGAATCCGCACCGCGGAGTCCGCAGCGGGCGCGGCGAGCTCCTCGACCAGCGCACTCATGACCTGCTCCGCGCGTCCGGAGCCCAGTGCCAACGTTCCCAAGACCTCGGCCGCCTCGACGTCGTTGACACCCTCGGCCACCATTGCGACGAGCATCGGCACAGCTTCGATCCCGCCACGACTTCCCAAAGCCAGCGCAGCATGCCCGCGCACGGTCGCATCCGAGTCGTCGAGCGCGCCGGCGAGCACCGCGGTCGCCTCGCCGCCGGACATCTCGGCCACCGCCACAACCGCCCGCCGCCGGACGTCGACGTCGTCCGAACGCAGCCCGGATGCCACACTCGCCAAACCGTCACCACCCGCCCGCGCGAGAGCCCACCGCAAGGCCCCTGCGACGTTCGCATCGGCTTCGGCCAGCACCGCCGCCGCCAGCACCTCGGCGGGAACCGGCACCCCCTCCGCCGGGGCCAGGACGCTCTGCTGCCGGCTCGCGGCGCTGGCCGAGCTCAGCCCGCGCATCAGCTCGACGATGCGCAGAACACCCTGCCAGTCCGAAGGCGCGGAAGAATCGACCGCACGAAGGCGCTCGAGCAGCTCCCGCTCCCGCGCCAACCGGTCCTCGGCCCACCGGATGAGGTCGCCGACCAGCGCGGACGGCGTGAACGCCGGATCCTCCAGCGCACGCCCGATCTGCCGCAACGACAACCCCAGCGAGCGCAGGCTCTCCACGTGGAAGATCCGGCGAATGTCCTCATCGGAGTACTCGCGGTAACCACCCGTGGTGCGGCCCGTCGGCCGCACCAGCCCGAGGGACTCGTAGTGCCTGAGCATCCGGGTGCTCACCCCCGAACGCCGCGCCACTTCTCCGATCAGCACGGTGTCACCGGATCCCGTCCGGACCGAGCGCGACGATCCGCCTCGCCTCGTCGAGCACCGAGTTGAAACCCGCATCCGGGTCCCGCAGCAGCATCTCCGTGGCGCGGGCATGCGCAGCCACCACCGGGTCCTCGCTGGCCAGCCCCGGCTGCAGAGCCGGCTCCGCCACGTCCTCGAGCGCGACGAGCGCCCGGCTGAGGCTGAGCTGCACGGTCCGGTCACCCCGACCGAGCTGGCCGACCAGTTCCTCCGCCAGCTCCTTGCGTTCTGCGTCGGGAACGAGGACGACAGCAGCACGCCACGCGCTCCGCGCGACCTCGTCGTCGGCGTCGCGCAACAACGACCGGGTGATCGCTGGCCACGTGCTCCCGTCACCGATCTTCGACAGCGTGTGCAACGCCTGACTTCGCCCCTGAGCCCGCTCGGAACGAAGCTCCGCGAGAAGACCGGGCACCGTGACCTCCGACGGGAAGCGGGTCAACGCCCAGGTGAGCATGTCACGCACGAAGAAGTCCGGCTCAACCGCGCACCGCGCCACCAGCGTCGCGACCAGTCCGAGGTCGGGATGCGTGCCAGCCGCCAGAGCCGCCTTGAGCCGCACCGACGGGCCCGCAGCGCTCAACGACGCCTCCAGCGAGCGGGGGTCCTGAAAATCCCTGTGTGCCGAGTTGATGGGAACCACCTCCGCCACGCAGTCAAGACCTTGTCACCGTGTCAAGGTCAAGCACGCGCGCCGCCTGATCCCCGAACCTTCCAAGCGATCCTCAACACCGCCGAAACCGCACTCGCCAGCAGAAGACCAGCGGCACGAACTCGAGCATCCGGCCTGGTTTACCTCCGGGGACAGCTAGCTCACATTAAAATGGCGAGCGAGCAGCGCGGCGTAGTACCGACGCCACTGCGGTGAAGCGAACTGCCGGCACGGTTCCGAGCCGTAGAGATCATCACCCGGATAGCGCGGGAAGACGTGCACGTGGTGATGCCAAACGTCCTGATCACCGGCAGGTTCGTTGTGCTGCCGATCAGCTTCTACCTTCGTCCGGGACATCCGCCGACCCGCGCCGTGCGAGGCCGATTCGAAGGACCGGGCGTTGCCCAGGCCGCGCACGATGAACGATCCGGTTCCCATGCTCCCCGGGATGATGCCCAGGTCGCCCGACCCGGCCCGGATCGCGCCCTTGCGGGTCACCAGCACCTCGACCCCGTCGTGGACCTCCTCGGCCACGTAGTTGTGGTGGCAGCTGATCGGAGCGTCGAAGCGGGTTCCGGGCACCGTGTCGGCCAGCGCCAGCTGCACCAGGGACAGCATCGTCGCGCGGTTGCGCGCCGCGTAGTCCTGGGCCCAGAACAGGTCTCGGCGGTAGGCCTGCATCTGCGGGGTTCCGGCCACGAACACCGCGAGGTCCGGGTCCGGCAGGTCGGCGTTGTGCGGGAGCTTGCGGGCGATGTCGATGTGCCGCTTGGCCAGCTCGTTGCCGATGCCCCGGGAACCGGAGTGCAGCATCAGCCACACGCGGCCGGCGTCCGGACCGCCCTGCTCGAGGCAGACCTCGATGAAGTGGTTGCCGCCGCCGAGCGTGCCGACCTGCGCCCGCGCCCGGTCCTGCATGTTCTGCACGCCCGGGTGCAGATCGCCGAAACCGGACCAGAACTCCTGCCATCCGCCGGTGCCGTGCACGCGGGCGGGGTTGACCGGGGTGCGGTGCACGGCGAAGCCGACCGGGACGGCCGACTCGATCCGCCGCCGCAGCACGCCGAGGTCGTCGGGCAGGTCGCTCGCGGTGAGCGAGGTGCGCACCGCGCTCATCCCGCAGCCGATGTCGACGCCCACCGCGGCCGGCGACACCGCGTCGCGCATGGCGATGACGCTGCCGACGGTGGCGCCCTTGCCGTAGTGCACGTCGGGCATCACGGCCAGGCCGTGCACCCACGGCATGTTGGCGACGTTGTGCAGTTGGCGCATCGCGGCGTCTTCCACGGTCTGCGGATCCGCCCACATCCGGATCGGCACCCTGGCGCCGTCGACTGCCGTGTGCATGATCGTCCTTCCTCCGAACTCCTGGAACTCGTCAATGATCACGCGTTTCCCCGCGCGACGCCACCGAATTAATCGACGGCGCGGCGAGGTGCATCACGGAGACCGTCTGATGTGGACGAATTTCGCCGGAGGCCGTGGAAGGCCGGTGGGATCAGGCGGCGCGAAGGTCGGGCGACAACTCGTCGACCACGGCGAACCGCGGATCGGCGAACGGTTCCAGCGCCTCCGGGGCGACGCCCGCCAGGGCCAACGCCGCCAGCGTTGCCGGAAGCCGTGCGCGGTCGGTGCCGTCGGCGATCTTCAGCGCGATCGCCGTGCCGTCCGGCAGCGCGGCGATCTGCACCGCCTCGAAACCGTCCTTGGCGATCAGCCCCGGCACCGCCCGCATCAGCGCGGTGGCATCGCGCCGAGTTCCGCCGACCATCTCGGGGTGCGACCGGATCGCCTGCGCGACAGCGCTTTCCGGCGTCCCGTCCGGTGCGCTGGCGATCCGCCCGGCAGCCGCGGCCAGGCCGCGGAGCGACACGGCGAACAACGGCGCGCCGCACCCGTCCGCGGCCACGTGCGCGATCCGCTGCCCGGTGAGCTCCTCGACGGTGGCCGCGATCTCCCGCTGCAAGGGGTGGTCCGGATCCAGGTAGTCCGCTGTGGACCAACCGTTCACCTGCGCGGTGCGCAACATGGACGCGTGCTTGCCCGAGCAGTTGTGCGCCAGCTTGCGCGCCGGTCGGTCCGCCGAGATCCAGCGGTCCCGCTCGACCGGGTCGAACGGCAGGTCCGCCGGGTTGCCGAGGTCGTCCTCGGTGGATCCGCTCGCGGCCAGCACGCGCCGGGCACCGTCGAGGTGGACCTGCTCGCCGGAGTGGCTGGCGGCGGTCAGCGCGAGCAGCTCCGGCGGCAGCGACAGGCCGAGCCGGACCATGGCCACCGCCTGCACCGGCTTGGCCGCCGAACGCGGGTAGAAGGCGCTGTCGACGTCACCGGCCTGGAACAGCGTCGAACCGTCCGGTCCCAGCACCACGACCGAGCCGTGGTGGACGCTTTCGACCAGGCCGTCGCGCAGGACGTGCACCAGCGGCGCGTGCGCGGGCACCCCGGTCGGGGGAGCGGGGTTCATTCGGGGGCCTCCTCGTGGGGCGCGGTCGGATCCGGCTGCGGGGTGTTCAGGGGCGGCTGACGAGGTCACCGAGCGCGTGCTCGACGTTCGCCAGGTGGTGGGCCATCGCCTCGGCCGCGGCGCTGTCCTGGCCGCTGGCGATGGCGTCGACGAGCTCGCGGTGCTCGGCATCGGAGGCCGCGCGGCGGTCGCCGCGCTGGTTCAGGAAGGCGGACTGCCGGGCCAGGGCGTCCCGGATCTCCTCGATGACCTTGCCGAACACGGGATTTCCCGAAGCCTGGGCGACGGTGATGTGGAACAGCGAGTCCAGCGCCACCCACGCGGTGTCGTCGGTCTCGCGGGTCATCCGCTCCAGCAGGTCGGTGAGCAGGTCCAGGTCATCGGGGGTGTGCCGCAGGGCGGCGTAACCGGCGGCCGGGATCTCCACGTGGCGCCGCACTTCCAGCAGGTCCCGCGCCGAGTACGAGCCGAATCTGGGGTTGTCGACGGGTTCGTCGGCGACGACGAAGGTGCCCTTGCCTGCCTGCGACGTGGTGAGCCCGAGGGCCTGCAGGCCGCGCAGCGCCTCCCGCACGACCGATCGGCTCACCTGGAACTCCCTGCCCAGCGCGGCCTCGGACGGCAGCTTGGCGCCGACGGCGTACTCGCCGCGCGCGATGGCGTCGCGGAGGTGGGCGAGCAGGGCCTCCATCGCGCTGACGCGCTGGAGACCGGTTGTCCGGCTGTCAGACAGGTTCACAGCACGAAGCCTGAATCGAACACGTTCCGTTGTCAACAGTTCGGCGACGCTGGACCGAAAGGGCGATGAAGAACACGTCCCGTGACCGGGGGTCGATGATCGAGGGGTGTCGACCAGCGATGTTACCGACCAGTAGGATCGGGTGGTCCACCGCTGAACCCGAGGAGTCGCAGATGTCGGATCGCGTGTCGGTCGAGATCGACGGGCCGCTGGCCCACGTCACGATGACCCGGGAGGACCGGCTCAACGGGCTCGACCTGGAGATGCTGCGCGCCCTGATCGACGCCGCCGCGAAGGTGCGCGCCGACCGGTCGGTGCGGGCGGTCGTCCTCAGCGGTGCGGGGCGCTCGTTCTCGGCCGGGCTCGACTTCGCGTCGGTGGGCGAGAAGCAGGGGCAGATGATGCTCAACTTCCTCCGGCCCCCGTGGCGCTCGACCAACCTCTACCAGGAGGCGTGCTGGGCCTGGCGGCGGTTGCCGGTCCCGGTGCTGGCGGTGATCCGCGGCCACTGCTTCGGCGGTGCGCTCCAGCTGGCTCTGGGTGCCGACTTCCGGTTCGCGACGCCGGACGCGCAGTTCTCCGTGATGGAGGCGAAGTGGGGGCTGGTGCCGGACATGAGCGGCACCGCGACGCTGCGCGAGCTGCTGCCGATGGACGTCGCCAAGCGCCTGGCCATGACCGCGGAGGTCTTCGACGGGACCAAGGCGCACGAGCTCGGCCTGGTCACCGAGGTCGGCAACGATCCGCACGCGGCGGCGGTGGAGCTGGCCGAGCAGCTCGCGACCCGCTCCCCGGACTCGGTGGCCGCGACCAAGCGCCTGTTCCAGCGGGTTTGGCACGTTTCCCCGTGGCAGGCGTTCCGCTGGGAGAGCGCCTACCAGCTCCGCCTGCTGCTCGGCGCCAACCACAAGATCGCCCGCAAGGCGAACGCGGGCAAGGCGGTCGCCGAGTTCGCCAAGCGCACGTTCCGGTGAGCGCGATCAGCGCTTCCCGCGGCAGGGGGCTGCGGCGCGGGCGGTGATCCGCGCGGTCAGCTCGCCGGCGGTGCCGCCGCGGCTCAACTCGGCGGTGATGGCGGGGACGAGCCGGCGGCAGCACAGGTGCACGACGGCTTCCAGCCTGGCGTGCGTCCGCTGCAGGTGCAGGAGAGTGCGCATCGGTTTCCCCGTTCCGTGTCAGATACCCCTGCAGGGTATCTGATCTCAGCGGGAGAAGACGCCGACTCCGTTGGCGACCGGTCGCGGCACACCGTCGGAGGGCACGTTGCGCACCGTCGCCGCGTCCTCGCCGGGTTCGCGGACCGCCACGGTCGAGGAACCGCCGCCGTCGAGGTTCATCCCGTCGACCGCGCCGAAGGACTGCAGCAGCTCGGCCGTCTCGCGCACGTTCAGCCCGGTGCTGGCCGCCGAACGCCCGTCCACGGTCAGCAGGTAGGCCGTGCTGCCGTCCGCGCTGACCCCGGCCGCCGTTCGCGGGGCCAGTTCTCCGGTGTCGAGGTCGGGCAGCGGACGTCCGCCGCGCAGGATCGGGAAACCGCCGACCGCGAAGTCCAGCGGCGGCTCCTCGGCTGCCGAGAGGTGCGTCTCGACGACGACGCGATCACCGACGGCGAGCTTCTCCAGCTCGGCGGCACCGCCCTCGCGGCCCACCAGGACCACCGTTCCGGACGGGATGTCCCCGGCGCCGGGCTGGTCCTGCGCGGAGGTGACCACGCCGTCGCGGACGACGACCTCTTCGGTCTGCTCGCTGCACGGCGCCGAGCGGTCGGTGTCGGTTCCGCACACCGCCCTCGCGCGCGAAACCTCGCCCCAATCCGAGTTGTAGACGCCGATGCCGTCCACCGGCAGCGCGTACTGGTTCAACCCGGAGATCTCGGCGGTTCGGCCACCGCTGCGGAGCAACCCGTCGAGTTCGAGGCTCGAGACGCGCGCCCGCCGGTCGGCGCCGACCCCGAAGACGTCCTCGGTGGAAGTCCCGGCGGGCAGCGCGGGACCGAACCGCTGGCCGTTGGGCACTGCGGCCTTGAGGTCCTCGCCGTCGGCGATCGCCGGGCCCACCGACGATCCGGTGGCCGGGATCCCTTCGTGCGACTCGCTGATGTGGAAGAAGTCGCCGTTCACGCCGGCGACCGCCCGCTGGGCGTTGGTCATGTCGGGGATCTCGTCGCGCGCGGCGACCGAGTCCGGGTGCAGCAGGTCGAGCTCCACGGTCGGAACGCTCAGGTCGGCGGTGAGCAGGTAGGCCACCACCGGACCGTGCGCTGTGGACATCTCGAACGACCGGTACGCGACGCCCGGTGCCAATTGCGTCTCGGTGCGCAGCGATTCGGTGGCTGTCGCAGCCGGCGTGGAGAACAGCAACGCGCCGACCGCGACCGCGGTGCTCAACGCCTTCCGGCGCCCGAGCTCGACGAGGGCCATCATCGACCGCCTTCCTGGGATCCCGCACTCCGGTTTCGATCACCGAACCACCCGGTGGTGAACACCCGGTGTGCGAGATCCGAACTCCGCGAGAAGACGATCAGTGCGGAAAGCGGACGAACCGGCTTCTAGGCCGAAATGCGCTCCAGGAGGCGCTATTCGCGCGAACGGCGTCGCAGGCGGAGCACGCTGCCTTCGCCGTTGGCCGAGATGTAGAGCGAGCCGTCGGCTCCCGCGGCCACGCCCGCGAACGGCACCGGCACGCCCGGCAGGCCGTGCTGGAACAGCGCCGGTTGCGCACGTGCCGTCCCCGGCGGCAGGCCGACGGCGAGGTCTCGGGCCTCGACGCGCCGCTCACCGGTGGCCAGGTCGATCGCGAGCAACCTGCGCCGACCCGTCTCCACGACGAACAGCTCCCCGTCGAGCACGGCGATGCCCTGCGGTGCCTCGAGCCCTTCGGCGACGAGCGCGATCCCGCAACCGTCGACCAGCGACACCGTGCCGGCCCGCTCGTCGCTCACGTAGCAGCGGTCCTGCTCGTCGATGGCGACGTCGACCGGGGAGTCCAGGTCCTCGGCCAGGACGTCCAAGGCGTCGTCCTCGGCGATGGTCACCACGCGCCCCCTGCCGGTCTCGGCCACCACGAGGCTTCCGTCCCGGCGCGCGGCGACGCCGGTGGGCCGGGACAGCTCCCGCGCGCGGGTGGTCAGCACCCGGTCGTCCGGCTCGTAGGTGCGCACGTCGCCGAACTGCGACGTGAGGTGCACCCGCCCTCGGTCGTCGGTGGCCACACCGTGGCTGAACACGAGCAGCTCGCGCGTCGTCACCTCGCCGTCGTCGACGTCGGCCAACCGGTAGTTGTCCCCGGCGAACACGGTGCCGGAGCGGTGCGCCGCCACCCCGAACGGTCCGACGAGCCCGGTCGGCACCACCTCGCGCGCTCGTCCGTCCGGGGAGAGCTCCGCGATCCCGCCCGCCGCGAAGCTGGACACGAACATGCGGTTCTCGGCGTCGAAGGCGGCGTTGTCCATTCCGGACACCTCGCCCGGCACGACCGAGCGGTCGCCGGAGCCGAACAGGTCGATCCGGGTGACGATGCCTTCCTCGCCGCGAGACAGGTCAGCGATCCGCCCCGGTCGAACCGGACCGCCACCGGCGCGTGCACGTCTTCGGCGACCAGTTCCGGTTCTCCGCCGTCCGGCGAGACGCGGTGCACCTCGCCGGTGATCATGTGCGGGTAGTACAGGCAGCCGTCCGGGCCGAGCTGCATCGCGTTGCCCATCGCCAGCCCTTCGGCGAGCACCACCGGTTCGGCGCCGGGGGTCACCTCGAGCACGCGACCGCCCACGCGCATCTCGTTGACGAACACGCGATCACCGACGCACGCGATGCCGTTGGTCGCCGCGACCTCGTCCGACACCAGCGTGAACGCGCCGTCCGGCGTGCGCCGCCACACCCGGCCGGGGGTGAGGTCGGTGATGTACATCGACCCGTCGGTGCCGAACGCCAGGTCGTCGGGCGACTGGATCGGGCCGTCCAGGTCCACCACCACTTCGACGTCACCGGATCCGAGGTCCACGGCGCTGATGCGGCCCGCCACGTACTGCGCGACGTAGAGCCTGCCGTCCGGTCCGAAGGCGATGCCGTTGGACCCCCACAGCGGGTTCGCCTCGGTGAGCCGTTCGATCCGCCACCGCTCGCTGCGCGGCAGCCGGCCGGATCCGCGGTAGCGGTCGTGCTCAGCTCGCATCGCCGAGCACCTCGTCGATGCCCTCGCCCTCGCGCCACTCGCGGAGCAGCCGCTGGAAGGCCGCTGGACCGGGCCCGTAGGTCATGCGGGGGCCGCGGGACACGCCTTCGTTGTTGTAGTAGCCGGGGGTGCACTCCGCGGCGAAGCGCTCCTGGTCCGGCGCGGTCGACCGGATCGTCTCCACCCAGGCCTGCTCGGCCTCCGGAGTCGGTTCGACGCACTTGGCCCCGCGGCGGCGGGCCTCGGCGACCACGGCGCCGACGTGGATCGCCTGCTCGTCGAGCACGTGCACGAAGTTCACCGAAGGAGCGTTCTGCAGCGATCCCAGGTGGAACAGGTTCGGGAAGCCGTTGCTGCAGAACCCGTGCAGCGTGCGCACGCCCCCGGTGGCCCACGACTGCAGGAGCCCGATCCCGTCCCTGCCGTGCACCGGGAGCCGCCCGGTCATGGCATCGGACTTCCCGACCTCGAAACCGGTGGCGAAGATGATGCAGTCCACCTCGTACTCGGTGCCGCCGACCACGAGAGCGCGTTCGGTGATGCGCTCGACGCCACCGTGGTCCGCGGTGTCGACGAGGGTGACGTTGGGGCGGTTGAACGTCTGCAGGTACTCGTCGCTGAAGGTGGGCCGCTTGCAGCCGTAGCGGTACCAGGGCTTGAGGCGCTCCGCGGTCGCCGGGTCGTCGACGACCTCGTCGACGCGGCTGCGCAGCTGGTTCATCTTCTGGAAGTCGAGGATCTCCTCGATCCGCTCCCACTCCTCGCGCGGCAGGTGCGCGTGGGCGTCGGTGGCGATGATCTTGCCCAGCACGTGCCCGCTGCTGGTCCAGGCGTCGGCCACCAGGTCCTCGGACACCTCGTGCCCGGTGACCGCGGCCTGGAAGTTCTCCCGGCGCCGGGAGTGCCAGCCCGGTTCCAGGGAAGCTGCCCACTCCGGGTCGGTGCGCCGGTTGCCGCGCACGTCCACAGAGGACGGTGTGCGCTGGAAGACGTAGAGGTGCTCGGCGTCGCGGCCCACGTGCGGCACGACCTGGACGGCCGTGGCGCCGGTGCCGATCATCGCGACGCGCTTGTCGGCGAGTCCGGTGAGACCGCCGCCCGGCCCGCCTCCGGTGTAGCCGTAGTCCCAGCGGCTGGTGTGGAAGGTGTGCCCGGTGAAGGACTCGATGCCGGGGATGCCCGGCAGCTTCGGGTGGTCCAGGGTCCCGTTGGACACCACCACGTACGTCGCCCGCATCTCGTCGCCGCGGTCGGTGCGCACGATCCACTCGCCGTCCCAGCGCAGCTCGCGCACCGCGGTCTGGAAGCACGCGTCGCGGTAGAGGTCGAAGGTGCGGCCGATCGCCATCGCGTGCTGGCGGATCTCCTCGCCCGGCGCGTACTTCCACTCGGGGACGTGGCCCACCTCCTCCAGCAGCGGGAGGTAGACGTAGGACTCGATGTCGCAGTGGATGCCCGGGTAGCGGTTCCAGTACCAGGTGCCGCCGAAGTCGCCGCCCTTCTCGACGATCCGGATCCGCTCGAGCCCGGCCTGGCGCAACCGCGCACCGGCCAGCAGACCGCCGAAGCCGCCGCCGATCACGACGGCGTCCACCTGGTCGTGGATCGGGGCCCTGGTGAATCCGGGTTCCGCGTGGGGATCTTCGGCGTAGTAGCCGAACCGGCCCTCGGCGCGCTGGTACTGCTGGCTGCCGTCCGGGCGGACCCGGCGCTGGCGTTCCGCGCGGTACCGCTCGCGCAGGGCGTCGGGGTCGAAGTCGAGTTCCTCGGGGACCTGCGGCGGGAGCGTCGGCATGCTGACCCTTCTCGCATCGGTGGCGCTGGCCGCAGCGCTGCGGCATTTTTAAATCAACTGACTGATTTAAAACGCTACCAGCGATGTCCGGACGTCCGTCAACGCAGGTGTCACTTGTGCTGGGTTCGTCGGATCAGCACTGCTCACATGGTGTCCACTGCGGACTCGCGGTGGGTCAGCCGCGATGTTCGGCGGTCACGACGTCCTCGAGCGGACGTCGTGGCGTGGCCGGGACGGGGGATCCGTAGCCGATGCGCAGCACGATCTGCGGCCACAGGCCGCACCCGAGGAGTTCGCGCAGTTCGCGGCGGGTGTCCGGGACCTCCACCACCTGCGAGAGGAACGAGCTGGCCAGCCCGTTCGCCGTCGCGGTCAGGAGAACCCGCTGCATGGCCATCCCCGCCTGCAACTGCGCGTGCCGGGAATCCTGGAACGAGCCCAGGACGCAGATCAGCGGCTCGGGCTCGAAGTCCTTGCCCGCGACGCGGGTGCGGGAGTTGCCGCCGCTGAAGTCCCGCACCACGAACTCGTCCTGGGGTTCGGGCGTGGGGCCGCTGGTCCGGGCGGGAACTCCGTCGCGCTCGTGGTCGGAGCGTCCGGTCCAGTGCTGCCACTCGGCCACGAACTCCGGGTCGTCGAGCTGCGCTTGGTGCGCCTTCCGGCTCAGCGCGCTCAGCACGGATCGTTGCGAGCGGTCCAGGACGGCGAGCCACCCGCGCTCGGCCTCGGCCGCCTGCCGGAGGTGCTCCTGCAGCACGGTCGGAACGAGATCTTCGCGGAACGGCTTGCGGTTGGTCCGGCGCTTCGGGATCGCCGCCGCGAGCTCCCGTTCGGCCGGTGTGGCAGGTCGTCGCGCGCACGCGCGCACGGCCGCCAGCAGGGTCGGGCGTTCGTGCTCGGGGAATTGCCGGACGTCCGGCACGGCTCCGAAGGAGCGGATGGCCAGCCGCAGGTTCAGCAGGGCCGCACCGCAGGCCAGCACGAGCTCGCGGTGATCCGGGTCGGCGGCCTTCAGTGCGCGGTCGGGATCGGCGTGCAGCTCGATCGCGTTCGGCGTGCAGCGGAACCGCCAGGGCTGGGTGTTGTGCAGCGATGGAGCGGCGGTGGCCGCGATCAGGACCTCGCGGACCTCGTCGACGGTCAGGCTGCCCACTGCCGTGATGCTCGCGTTCATCGTGACCCCTCCGTCGCCCCGATGCTCTTCCAGCCTGTTGGTGCACCGGCGGATCAGGTAGAGCCGATGGTCACCATCCCAGTGGGTGACGAAGTGCTCTGACGTCGGGGTCCAGCGGTGGCGCAGTCTGGAGGTCGGGCCTGGAGGAGGGGGAGCGTCATGTCCGGAACCAGCAGCGGCGCGGTCGTGGTGGGGTTCGACCTGTCGGAGTCGTCACGGCGGGCAGTGCGGTGGGCGGCCCGGGAATCCGCCGGCCGGGGCCGGTCGCTGCTGCTGGTGCACGTGCTGACCTGGCCGTTCGAGGAGCACGCCGCGATCAGGGTGCCGGGGGAGGGCAACGTGGTGGAGCCCCTCCAGCAGGCGCTGCGGCGCGAGCTCGCCGGACTCGTCGAGGAGTGCCACGAGGTCGACCCCCGAATGGAGGTGCGCAGCGAACTGCCGTTCGGCGATCCGGTCCAGGTGCTCGCCGCGATGGCCGTCGACGCCGAGCTGCTGGTGCTCGGCGGGCCGCAGCTGGAAGCGGCGGTCGGCCTGGGCGCGACCTCGGCGGAACTGCTGGCCACGCGCGGCGGCTCCCCGGTCGTGGTGGTCCGCGACGGCCGCGACATCGCGGAGTCGGCGCCGGTGGTGGTGGGCGTGGACGGTTCGGCCACCAGCCGCGCCGCGATCGGCTTCGCCTTCGACTTCGCCTCCCGCAACCGCTGCGACCTGGTGGGCGTGCACGCGTGGAGCGATCTGCCGCTGGATCCGTTCTCGTGGGTGGGCAAGTGGGAACTGCCGTGGTCGGAGGTCCGCGAGGACGCCGAGGGGCTGGTCGCCGAATCGCTGGCGGGCTGGGGCGAGCGGTACCCGGACGTCAAGGTCCGGCGCGTGGTCACCCCGGAGAAGCCCCGGCAGGCGCTGCTGCGCGAGGCGGAGCAGGCTTCGTTGCTGGTCGTGGGCAGCCACGGCCGCGGTCGCGTCCGGCGCAGCCTGCTCGGTTCGGTGAGCCACGCGGTGGTCAACCGCGCACCCTGCCCGGTCGCGGTCCTGCGCGCGGCCTGATCGTCCACTGTGGATCCGTGAGCGGACCGGTCAGCTCGCGGCCAGGAACATCACGCCCATCCCCGCCGCCATCGCGGCGTGGCAGGTCGCTTCGTAGGCGGCCTCGCGCTGCGGCCGGGTCCGGGCCTTCCGGCCGATGTCCACCGCAGCCGACAGCCAGGGCAGCGACGTCAGGACGAAGTAGCCGCCGAGCAGCGCGAACACCACGGCGATCCCGTTCTCCTGCGCCGGATCCGGTGCCGAAGCCAGGATCCCGGAACCCATCGAGTGGTGGTGGACGTCCTCGGAACCGGATTCCCCGTGCGACATCAGCGACGGCATCGCGGTCAGCATCCAGCACATCGCGAGCGCCATCACCGCGTGGTGCGCGTCCTGCCAGCGGCGATGACCGGTGCACCCGACGAGATCGGTGGTCAGCGCCAGGAACCACACGGCCATGACCGCGAACAGCACGAGTTGCGGGGTGGCGGGGATCGCCATGCCCCACGGCCAGCACATCGCGACCATCGCCGCGCTCATGACCACGTGCCAAGCGGCGCTGATCCGCACCGCGGGACTGCCGGGAACGTCCCGGTCCTGATCGGTGAGCCGGCCGGAGAGCGGCGAGATCGGTTCCGCCCGGATGATCCGGTGCAGGCCCCAGAGCGCGGAGGCGGTGAACAGGACGGTCAGGATCCAGCGGAGCAGCAGTGATTCGACCACGGTCAGACTCCCGTCGTGCGGCGGGCGCCGAGTGCGACGTCGACGACCAGGAACAGCAGCAGCGAAGCGCCCAGCAGCGGCAACGCGTACGCGATGAACGCGGCGGCGAGGATGATCGGCGCCAGCACCCGGCCGGGCACGCGCCGCCACGCCCCGCGCTCCGGCGGTGAGCCGAAACCGCGGGTCGGCCTGCGCAGCCACCACATCCGGTAACCCAGGGCCACCATGCTGATCAGCCCGACCGCCAGCGCTGCGAGCACGAGCTGGTTCGGCAACCCGAACAGCAGCCCCATGTGCGCGTCGACGCCCCAGCGGGCGAGCTTGGCCATCAGCGGGAAGTCGGCGAAGCGCAGCTCCGACACGACCTGCCCGGTTCCCGGGTCCACCGCCACCGAGTCCAGCTGCGTCGGCCAGTGCCGCTCGGTCTGCGTGACCGTGTATGCGCCGTCGCCGGGCGCGGTGATCTCCACCGGGCCGGCCACGCCGCGCTCGATCGCAGCAGCGTGCACGCGGTCGAAGCCGACATCGCCGGTGGCCGGACGTGGCAGATCGGTGGACACCCCCGGCGCCTCCCACGACAGCGCCGAGCGCAGCTGGCTGACGTTCTCACCTGCGAAGAGCGACCAGGTCAGGCCGGTCGCGGACAGGAACAGCAGGCCCGCGCACGCCCACAAACCCACCGAACCGTGCCAGGACAGGACTCGTCGCCGGCCCTCGCCGCGGAGTCGGGGAGCGACCAGCGAGCGGGCGTTGTTCCGCTTGCGCCGCAACCACATCAGCAGCCCGCCCAGCGCGATGACCCACAGCCAGCTGGCGGCCAGCTCGCTGTAGATCCGGCCGACGTCACCGACGTGCAGGCTGCGGTGCAGCTCGTCGATCCAGGTGCGCACCGGCAGCGCCTGGCTGCTGCCGTAGGTGTCCAGCACCCCGCGGACCTCGGAGGTGTGCGGATCGACGAACACCGTGCGGCGGTAGCTGTCGGACGGCGCGTCGGGTGCGTTGAAGATCACCTGGGTGGTGTCGGTGGGCGTCGGTGCCGGGCGCACGGCGTTGAGCTCGGCGCCGGGAAGCGCGTCGCGCGCGGCATCGACCTGGGCCGCCAGCGACTGCGTGGTCGGGCCCGGTGGCACGTGCAGCTCGTGGTCGTAGACGGCTTGCTCCAGCTGTGGCGTGAAGATGTAGAGCAGCCCGGTGAGCGCGGCCACCAGCAGGAACGGTCCGACGAAGACCCCGGCGTAGAAGTGCAGGCGCCGCACCAGCGGTCTCAGGGCGGGCCACCACGGCTCGTCCGAGCGCTGCGGTGGTTCCGCCGTTTCCCGAACGGTGGACTCCTCGACTGGCATGCTGCTCCTCGCCCTGATCGGCATCGTCGGATCAGCAGTCGCGCCAGGGGGCGTCGCGGTTCCCGGCGATCCGGCGCAACACCCGAAACGAGTAGCCGCTTGCCGGGCGGGAAAGCCTGCTGCGCAAGCATTCTCGTGCGCCTGATCCGCCGGTAACGTGCGTGATCATGAGCAACTCCGCGGTCGAGGACGCTCGACTGACCGATCTGGCCCTGGCGGCAGGGCGTGGTGACCGGGCCGCGCTGGAGGCGTTCGTGCGTGCCACGCAACGAGATGTGTGGCGCTTCCTGGCGCACCTCGCCACCCCCAGCAGCGCCGACGACCTGGCCCAGGAGACGTACTTGCGCGCCCTGCGCAGCCTGCCCCGCTTCGAAGGACGTTCCTCGGCGCGGACCTGGCTGCTCGCGATCGCCCGGCGGGTGGCCGTCGACCAGGTGCGCTACGAGCGCGCGCGGCCGGTGTCCCCGGTCGACGCCTCGGCGGTGGAACGTCCGCAGCGGGGCAGGTTCGAGGAGATCGTCGAGCTCAACGTCATGCTCGACGGCCTGGACCCGGAACGCCGGGAAGCGCTGCTGCTCACCCAGGTGCTGGGGCTTTCCTACCAGGAGACCGCCGAGGTGTGCGGCTGTCCGATCGGTACTGTGCGCTCCAGGGTCGCGCGGGCGCGGGAGGACCTGCTGGGGGATCGCCTTCGGCGGTCCGAAGAAATCGGGTGAGACCGGGAACTACGGGAACGCGGGCGACGACTGGATGGACGTGGACTGTTCGCACTTTCGCGAGGGGATCTCGGCGCGGTTGGACGGCGAGGAGCCGCAGATCTCCGCGGCGGAGCTCGACGAGCACCTGGCGGCCTGCTCGGGATGCCGGGAGTGGCAGCGCGGTGTCGTCGACCTGACCAGGCGGCTGCGCATCCGCCCGGCCGAACCGGTTCCAGACCTGGTCAGCGGGGTGCTGGCGGCGCAGCCGCACCGGCGGCGCTGGCCGCGGCTGCTGCTCGGATGCGTGGCGGTGTGCCAGCTGCTGCTCGGGTTGGTGCAGGCGACCGGCCTGGTCGCACTCGGCCACGGCGATCACGGCGAGTCGATGGGCGCGCACCTGTTCAACGAGAGCACGGCCTGGAACGTGGCGCTGGGCGTGGGTCTGCTGCTGAGCGCGGTCAGGCCGCGGACGGTTTCGGGCCTGCTGCCGGTGCTTTCGGCCTTCCTGGTGGTGCTGACCGGGTTCAGCGTCGTGGACCTGATCAACGATGCGGTCCCCGCGGCGCGACTGCTCTCGCACGGCTTCCTGGTCGCGGGGCTGGTGCTGCTGGTCTTGGTGCGCCACGACCAGCGCGATGCTCCGAGACCCGGTGCTGCGGAGTCGCCCGGCCAGCGCGCGAGCGCCGGTGGAACGGCCGAGCCGCCGGACCAGGACGACGAATCGGAGCGTCACCACCTGCGTCCGGTCAGTCACCATGCTGCGTGAGATGCGCCATTCGGTCCAGTGCGGGTGGATCGGGACTTGATCTGGCGCGCCGGGTTGGGCAAGCTGTGCGGCGCAGAACGGGCGAGTCGGGGTCCGGCGTGGTGGCCGGAATGCGTCCGGTGGAGACCAGCTCGCCTGGAGGCACACCGATGCTCACCCCCGACGACGTGCTCGACGTTGTCTTCGCCAGGGCATGGCGGCGCGAACGCGGCTACGACGAAGCCGAGGTCGATGCCTTCCTGAAGCGAGTCGTGGCGACGTTGCGCGGAAAGCAGGCGGTGACCGCGCGCGATGTGCTGACCGTCGAGTTCAGCCCGCGCAAGCGCGGCGGCCGCGCCTACAAGAGGACGCAGGTCGACGCCTTCCTGGACAAGGTCGCGCTCACCCTGATGAAGCGCGAGGTCCGGGCGTCGCAGAGGGCGGAGCGAACTGCGCAGCGGACGCGGCGCACCGAGCTCGCGGAGCCGTCGCAACCCGAGATCGTGCGGCGCGCCGAGCTGGTCCCGCCGAAGACCGAGATCGTGCGGCGCAGCGAGGCGTCGGCCGAGCCGAAGCCGACCGATCTGGTGCCTCACGCGGGCTTCGACCAGGCCGGACCGCAGCAGGCCGCGGTGGACAAGGCGGAGGTGGACGCGTTCGTGGACCGCGTCTCGGCGACCTTGCGCGGAGAGGACACCTTGACCGCGCAGGACCTGCTGACCGCCCGGTTCAACCCGCCGCAGCCGGGCCACCCCGGATACCAGGAGGCCAGCGTGGTCGCGTTCCTGGTGATGGTGTCGACCAGCATCAAGCACCTGTCGCCGCGCAATCGCGCGATTCCCGCGCAGCGGATGCCGATCGCCCAAGCCTTCCGCCGGGTGCGCGACACGCCCAAGCTGACCGCGGAAGCGATCAGCTGTGTGGTGCTCAACGAAGCCCCGCCGGGGGAGCAGGGCTACGACGTCGACCAGGTCGACGACCTGCTCGACCGCGTGTCGGCCACCCTGCGAGGCGCCGACGCGATCGCCGCCGCCGACGTGCGCTTCGCGCAGTTCCGCGAGGTCGACGCGGGCGGCTACGACCCGGACGAGGTCGACCTGCTGCTCGACCTGATCGCCGAACACCTCGACGCCGTCCCGGCGCCGGACCACGCTTAGCCCGCGTCGACCAGCCGCTCCAGCGCGTCGAATGCTTGCGCGGCAAGGGGTTCGAGCGCTTCGGCGATCTCATCGGCCGCCTGCCCGGCGACCGTGCGCCGCTGCACTTCGCCGAACAGCGTCCGGTGCACGGCGATGACGTGCGCGGCGGTGATCGCGGCGGTGAACTCGTCGAACTCGCGCGCCAGCACGGCCGCCAGGGCGGTTTCCCGCTCCTCGTGGATCTCCCGCAACCGGGCCAGCAGCGTCGGGCTCCCGGCGATCAGCCGCGCGAAGTCCTGGCCGGAGAAGCCGAGCATCGCATCGCGCTGCGCCAGGTCCTCGAAGTAGGTGCGCCGCAGCGCCGCCAGCGGTGATTCGCCGGCGTCGCGGCCCGCGACGACCTCGCCGAGGCGGGCGATGAACTCCTCGTGGATGTCGAGGACGAGGTCTTCCTTGCGCGGGAAGTGGTTGGTGACGGTCATCTTGGCCACCCCGGCAGCGGTGGCCACCTGCGCGATCGTCACGTCGTCGAAGCCGCGCGCGACGAACAGCCGGGTGGCGATGTCGGAGATCTCCTGCCGCGTCTGCCGCTTGCGCCGATCCCGCAATCCCGTCGTGCTCATGCTCGTCAGTTTAGACCAGACCTAAAAATTAGGCTTGACCTAAAAACTAGGTCGGACCTAAGTTCATGGTCGAGCTGAGGAGGTGACCATGACGGCTTCGACCGGCGTCCGCGCGGCGCGATCGGCCGAGCAGACCGACGCCGAGCTGCGGCGCACGGCGGGGATCCTGCTGTGCGCGGCGGTCCTGGCAGGGCTGGACGCGACGATCGTCAACGTCGGCATCGACGCGGTGGCCAACGACCTGGGTGCGCCGCTGAGCACCGTCCAGTGGGTGATGACGGGCTACCTGCTAGCGGTGTCCGTGGTGATGCCGATGTCGGGCTGGGCGTCGGAGCGGTTCGGCGCCAAGCGGATGTGGCTGCTGTCCGTGGCGCTGATCGTGTTCCGCGTGGTGCAGGGCATCGGGGGCGGGATGATGCAGCCCATCGGCCAGGCGATGGTGGCGCAGGCGGCCGGCCCGTCGCGGATGGGGCGGATCATGGCCGTGAGCTCGGTGCCGGTGATGTTCGCGCCGGTCCTGGGCCCCGTGCTCGGCGGCGTGATCGTGCAGGGCCTGGACTGGCGGTGGATGTTCCTGGTCAACCTGCCGATCGGCGCGGTCGTGCTGCTGATCGCGGTGCGGTCGCTGCCGTCGATCGGCGCCCGCTCAACGCAGACCCGGCTGGACCTGCGCGGTCTCGTGCTGATCTCGCCAGGACTGGCCGCGGTGGTCTACGGGTTCACCGCGGCAGGGGAGGTGCGTGGATTCACCGAGCCCGGCGCCTTCGTGCCGCTGCTGCTCGGTGGGGCGCTGCTGGGGACCTACGCGGTTCACGCGCTGCGCGGTGATGCGGCGCCGTTGATCGATCTGAGGTTGTTCGCCCGACGCGGATTCGCCGCCGCGACCAGCAATTCGTTCCTGCTCGGCGCATCCCTGTACAGCTCGATGCTGCTGATCCCGCTGTACTACCAGCAGGTCCAGCAGGTCAGCGCGCTGGACGCCGGGTTGCTCCTGGCGCCGCAGGCGTTGGGCACCGCGATCACCACCTACCTGGCGGGACGGTTGGCCGACCGGATCGGCCCGCGCCCGCTGCTGGTCACCGGGATCGTCGTGTCGCTGGCGGGAACCTTCGCCTTCACCCAGCTCGCCACCCAGCCGCCGGTCTGGCTGCTGGTCGCTTCGCTGGTGGTGCGCGGCATCGGGATGGGCCTGACGATGGCGCCCGGCATGGCCGCGGTCTACCGGAGCGTCGCCCGGCACGAGGCGCCGCGGGCCGCGAGCGCGTTGAACGTGCTCAACCGCATCGGCGGCTCGCTCGGCACGGCTGTGCTGGTCGTCGTGCTGCAGAACGGTGATCCGGACCCGGCGGTGGCGTTCGGCACCACGTTCTGGTGGGCGTCGGGCATCACCGCGCTGAGCCTCGTCCCCGCATTCCTGTTCCCGTCCCGGCAGAAGGAAACGGCATGACCCTGCGCTTGATGAGCGTGCACGCCCACCCCGACGACGAGTCCAGCAAGGGGGCGGCCACGCTGGCCCGCTACGCGGCGGAAGGGGTGGAGGTCCTGGTCGTCACCTGCACCGGTGGCGAACGCGGCGATGTGCTCAACGCGGCGGTGGACCGGCCGGAGGTCCGGGACGACCTCGCCGGGATCCGAAGGCAGGAGATGGCCGCCGCTGCCGAGATCCTCGGCGTGCGGCAGCGGTTCCTCGGGTTCGTGGACTCCGGCTTGCCCGCGGACGGAGATCCGCTGCCGGAGGGCTGCTTCGCCCTGGCACCTCTGGACGAGGCGGCTGGAGCTCTGGTCTCGGTGATCCGCGAGTTCCGGCCGCACGTGGTCATCACCTACGACGAGTCCGGCGGCTACCCGCACCCGGACCACATCAGGACCCACGTCGTCACCGTCGAGGCCTTCGACGCGGCAGGCGATCCGCGGCGGTACCCGGAGGCCGGGCGCGCGTGGCAACCGCTCAAGCTCTACTACCAGGCCGCGTTGTCGCGGAGGTGGTTCCAAGCCCTGCACGAGGCGATGCTGGACCGTGGCGTCCCCTCGCTGATCGGGCCGGTGCTCGACGAATGGCCGGACGACGTACCGGAACTGGAGGTCACCACCCGCGTGCACTGCCCCGAGCACTTCGCCACCAGGGACCGGGCCGCGCTCGCGCACGCCACGCAGATGGGACCGGACAGCCCGTTCTTCGCCCACCCCCGGGAGATCGAGCGCGATGTCTGGCCGACCGAGGACTACCACCTCGCCAGGTCGGAGGTGCCCACCACCGTCCCGGAGGACGACCTCTTCGCCGGTGTCCCGGAGTCGGTCAGATCCAGGCCATCTTGAGCTCGCGCTGGAAGTTGACGTACCCGGCGCGGCGGAAGGCGTTCGCCATCGGCGTGTTGCCGAGGTCCGTGGCGGCCCGGATGCGGGGGACATCCTGGTCGGCGAGCACGCGGGTGCCCTCGGCGAGGACGTCGTCGATGTAGCCGTTGCCGCGGTGGGCTGGCAGGATCGCGATGTAGGCGATCGAGGCGTTGTAGCCGTTGTGCGTCGGGAGGACGAATCCCACCGGCTCACCACCGGGCAGCGTCGCGACCCGCCACCACTCCCGAGGGCTGGTGCAGCGGGCGAACTCGTTCTCGTACTGCTCGGCGGCTGCTTCGCGGGCCGGCATCCGGGTCAGGTCGTCGCGTGAATGCGCGTCCAGGGTTCCGTCCAGGACAGCGGTCATCAGGTCCAGGAGCTCGTCGGTGTCCTCGACCGGCCGGAACCGGAGACGCCGGCCGGGCTCGGGAACCGGCGATCCCGGACGCCACTCGAAGCGCAGCCGCTCGACGAAGAGCTCGGCGCCGAGCCGCTCCAGCACGGCCATCCGGTCGTCGACGACCTGCTTGCCCGCCGGGGTGTCACGCCAATCGGGTTCGACGAAGCGGCTGTACCCGGGAGGACGCGAACCCGTCGGAAGAGCGGCGGTCATCGCGGTGCGCAGGAGCTGCACGCCGATGTCCACGCGATCGGATTCCGCCGCGTCGACGTCCACGACGTCGAGGACCACGGGTGCGTCGTCGCCCGGCCGGCTCCACCAGGCCGCTCGCGCCAACAACCGGTCGCCGCGCAGCGCAACCCACATCCACTCCGGACGCCGGCGCCCGGAGGCCAGGTCGTCGGCCAGCTCCTCGTTGAGGGCGTAGGGGATCCGGCAGAACAGGTCGAGCTCGTCGGTCCCGGTGATCGGGCGCGTGATCAGGTCGTCTTGCGCGGTCAAGGCATCCTCCAACGATGGCGCCGCCCGCACGGTCCCGGCGGTGCCACCGGGGAGAAGACAAGCGCGACGATCAGGAGGAGCTTAGAGCCGGCTGTTCCGGTTTGTCGCGGCATTTCCGAAAACCGGTTGCCCACCGCCGGATACTGGGCAGATGACCCCGAACGACGACGAGCGCACCCGCGCAGGTCTGGCCGCAGCACTGGCCGTCGCGCAGAGCTTCGGCCTGCCGAGCGGAGATCCGCGGGTGGTGTCCGATCGGGGCAACTTGGTCGTGCGGCTGGCTCCGGAGCCCGTCGTCGCCCGGGTCGCCACGCTGACCGCGTGGACCCGCCGCGACCCGTCGGCCTGGCTGGCCCGGGAGGTCTCGGTCGCATCGCACGCGGCTCGGCGAGGTGCAGCGGTCATCCCGCCGGCGTCCGGAGTGGACCCGGGGCCGCACGAACGCGACGGGTTCTGGGTGAGCTTGTGGACCTACCTGCCGTGCTCATCGCAGCGGGCGGACGCGGTGGCCAGCGGAACGGCCTTGGCCCGGTTGCACCTCGCGCTGGCCGACTGCCCGGCCGAGCTGCCGTGGCTGACCCCGGCCGCGGACCAGATCCACGATGGACTCGCGGCGCTGGAACGAGCGGACGTCCTCGCCGCGGGCGAGCTGAAAGAGCTGCGGGCGCAGCACGAAGCAGTGCTCGCGGAGCTCGACGGAATCGGCGGCGCCGATGGTGTTCTGCACGGCGATGCCCATCCGGGCAACTTGCCGCTGGCGGACGGGCAGTGGCGGTGGACGGACTTCGAGGAGGCCTGCCGCGGGCCCAGGGAGTGGGATCTCGCCGTGCTGGCCGGGAATTTCAGCGCCGACGCTCCCACCGCGCTCCGCGCGTACGCCGAGGTGATCGGCGAAGCACCTTGCGATCCCGCGGATCTCGCCCCGTTCCACCGCGCACGCGAACTCGAAGGGCTGGTGTGGTTCCTCGGCATGGCGCACCTGGACCCGGATCGCTACGCAGCCCGCGCTCGTGGCCGGTTGGCCGAGTTCCTGGGGAGTTGACGTCGGCCCGGCGGAGCGTTCCGCCGGGCCATCGCAGGAGATCAGGTCAGCTTGATCTGGCGGTTGACGTCCTTGTACAGCAGGTAGCGGAACTTGCCGGGGCCACCGGCGTAGCAGGCCTGCGGGCAGAAGGCGCGCAGCCACATGAAGTCGCCCGCCTCGACCTCCACCCAGTCGTCGTTGAGGCGGTAGACGGCCTTGCCCTCGAGGACGTAGAGGCCGTGCTCCATCACGTGCGTCTCGGCGAACGGGATGGCCGCGCCCGGCTCGAACGTCACGATGTTGACGTGCATGTCGTGCGACATGTCGTTCGGGTCGACGAACCGCGTGGTCGCCCAAGCACCGTCGGTGTCGGGCATCGGCGTCGGCTCGATGTCCTGCTCCTGCACCGCGAACGGCTTCGGCGCCGGGATGCCCTCGACCGCCTCGTAGGCCTTGCGCACCCACTGGAAGCTGGCCACCGCGTCGGACTCGTTGGCCACCGACCAGCTCGCCCCGGCCGGCAGGTAGGCGTAGCCACCCGCGGTCAGCTGGTGCTTCTCGCCCTCGATGACCACGTCGAGCGCGCCGGTGAGCAGGAACAGCACCGACTCCACGCCGCTCTCCGGTTCCGGCTGCGTGCTGCCGCCGCCCGGCGAGACCTCGACGATGTACTGCGCGAACGTGGTGGCGAAGCCGGCGATGGGCCGGGCCAGGATCCACGACCGGGTGTTGGTCCACCCCGGCAGGTTGCTGGTGACGATGTCGCGGAGGACGCCGCGAGGGATGACGGTGTACGCCTCCTTCACGACGGCCCGGTCGGTCAGCAGCGTCGTCTGCGACGGCAGGCCACCTTCAGGCGCGTAGTACGTCGGCTCGCTCAACTTGCAACTCCTGTCCTGATCGACATTCGCACGCTGCCGCGCAAGGCGCGCCGGGTGCGCCGCGCTAGGAGCGTTCGAGACGTCCACAGCGTAAGCCCCAGAGCCCCGAAACGACACCCTCTGTTCATCACATTTACAAGCCCATGACCCGCACCTAATCGGTTTGGCCAACCCGCCCCGCGCCCCACCTCGGCATACGCGCCGCAGTCGATCAAGAGGTCCCGCTGGTCACCCCCGGGTGACGCTGTGGACGGGACGGCGGCACCCGTGGCAGGGGAGCGCGGCCACGGATATCGATGCCCGAAAGCTGGGCCGACTGCACTCACAAGAAAAGGGTCGTGAGTGCGTAACAGTGTCCCGCAACGAGCGCAACCCTTGCCCTACGTTGCCAGCGGGTTATGCCGGGGACTCGTGGGGGACTGCCGGGGTCGGCCAGGC
>NZ_JBEOVY010000076.1:0-25695 GCF_040295745.1 Saccharopolyspora sp. NPDC002686 | reverse complement strand
GCCAATGCCCGGCACGCCGCCGAACCGGTCAGCCGTCGCGCTCGGCGGGATCGCCGTATCCCCCGCCGCCGCCGGATTCGCAGCGCAGCACGTCGCCGCGCCGCACCCGCAGGCTGTTGGCCTTGAGCATCTCGCGGGCGTGCTCGGTGCCGGGGTTGAGCACGACCCGCGGCGCGGTGCCCGGTCGTCCGCCGTCGAGCCCCCACGCCGGGGTGACCGAGCGCTCCCACCACAGCGAGAGGTCCTGGTCGGCCTCCATCACGTACTCGCGCACCACGCCATCGCCGCCGCGCCACCTGCCCGCACCGCCGGAATCCGGCCGGATCCGGTATTCGGTGACCCGCGCCGGGTAGAGCGTTTCGAACACCTCGATCGGCAGGTCGCACAGCGAGCCGTTGACGTTGTTGATCAACGCGGTCTCGCCGTCGCCGCCGCGCCACGCACCCCACCCGCCGACGGTCGCTTCCAGCGTCACGAACGGCTTTCCGGTGCGCGGGTTGTCCCCGGCGAACTGCACGATCATCGAATCGCCGTAGCTGGCGGCGGCCGCCCGGTCGGGCATCGCGGGGGCCAGCGCCTTGACGATCAGGTCGATGAGCATGCCGAGGCTGGAGTAGTAGTACTGGCACGCGGCCGGCTCCCGGGCGCCGAGCATCGAACCGTCGCGGACCTCGACGTCGAGCGGGGCGAAGGATCCGCCGTTGAGGCTGACCGCGGGCGAGATCAGCAGCTTGTAGCCGACGCGGGCCGCGGAGATCGCCTGGGCGCGGCCGCAGTTGACCGGTCCGGTGGTCTGGTCGGCGCAGTCGGTGAGGTCGATCGTCATCCGGTCGCCGTCGACGGTGATCCGCACGGTGACGTGCAGCGGCTCGGCCAGGTCGATCCCGTCGTTGTCGAGGTGTCCGGTGGCTTCGTAGCTGCCGTCCGGGATCGCCGCGACCTGCTGGCGTTCGAGCCGTTCGGTCTGGGCGAAGATCTCCTGCCGGGCCTGGTCGATCGTCGCCGCGTCGTACCTGGCGAACAGCTCGCCCAGCCGCCGCACCCCCATCCGGGCGCAGGCGATCTGGGCCCGCATGTCGCCGAGCGTCACGTCCGGGAACCGGACGTTGGTCGCGATCAGCCGCACGACGTCGCGGCACTCCTCGCCCCCGGCGACGATCCGGGTCGGCCCCATCCGCAGGCCTTCCTGGTAGATGGTGGTCGAATCCATCGAGCCGCCGGGGTCTTTGGAACCCATGTCGATCCAGTGCGCGCGCGACGCGGCGAAGCCGACGAGTTCACCGGCCACGAAGATCGGCGCGTACACGGTGCAGTCGTTGAGGTGGGTGCCGCCGATGTAGGAGTCGTTGAGCACCCACACGTCGCCGGGTTCCCACACCTCCGGACCGAACTCGGCCTCGGTGCGGCGCGAGCACTCCTCCAGGTTGCCGAGGAAGATCGGCAGGCCGGAGGACTGGCCGAGCACGCGGTGCTCGCGGTCCAACAGCGCGACCGCGCAGTCCTTGCCCTCGTAGATCGTCGGCGTGTACGAGGACCGGATCAGGGTCGTGTTCATGTCCTCGGCGGCCTGGATCAGTGCCGAGCGGATGATCTCCGTGGTGACCGGGCTGATGGTCATGCGTCCTCCGTTCCGGGCTGCGCGTCGAGGTCGATGATCAGGAACGCGTTGTCGTCCACCCGCAGTTCCGCGTCCGGCGGGACGACGGTGGTGGCGGTCTCCTCGTGCACGATGGCCGGTCCCGCGAGCCGCGCGCCGACCGGCAACGCGGAGCGCGCGACGATCGTGGTGGGCAGCGCCCGGCCGTCGAACACGACCTCGCGGACGGTGGACTCCAGCGCTTCTCCCGCGGTGGCACCGGTTTCGGTCGGAGCCCGGTCGACCCGGCCGTGCCCGGTGGTGCGGATGGTGACGAACTGGACCGGCGCGCCCGGGGTCGAATGCCCGTAGCGCTTGTGGTGCGCCTCGGCGAAGCGCTGCTGGATGACCTCGACGAAATCGCTGCCGGTCACGTCGTCGGTGTCCAGGATCGGCACGGTCAGCGTGTAGTCCTGGCTCTCGTAGCGCATGTCGATGCCGTGGGTGACGAACCGGTTCTCGTCCCGGATGCCCTGCTCGGTCAATGCCTCGACGGCTTGGCCGCGCAGCGTTTCCAGAGCGGTGGCCAGAGCTCGGGTGTCGAGGCTGTCGTTCGTCGCGAAGAACTGCATGGTGAAGTCGCGGCGGACGTCGCTCTCCAACATGCCCCAGGCCGAGAAGGCGCCGGGGAACCGGGGAACGACCACCTCGGTCACGCCGATCTCCCGGGCGATGAACGCCGCGTGCATCGGCCCGGCACCGCCGAACGCCAGCAGCGCGAACTGCCCGGGTTCGCGGCCGTGCTCGACGGTCAGCGTGCGGATCGCCTGCGCCATCTTGGCGTTGCCCACGTCGCAGATGCCGGAGGCCAGCTCGATCGGGTCCATGCCGAGTTCGTCGGCCAGACCGGCGACGGCGCGCTGCGCGGCGTCCAGGTCGAGGCTCATCCCGCCGCCTGCGAACGAGTTCGGGTCGACCCGGCCGAGCACGCAGTTGGCGTCGGTGACCGTGGCCCGGGTGCCGCCGCGCCCGTAGCAGGCCGGGCCGGGCACGGCGCCCGCCGACTCCGGGCCGACGCGCAGCGCGTTGCCCTCGGCGTAGGCCAGCGATCCGCCGCCCGCGCCGATCGTGTGCAGGTTGACCAGCGGCATCAGCAGCGGGAAGCCTTCGGCCTTGCCGTCCTGGGAGACGTCGGCCTCGTGGTCCATGACCAGCGAGACGTCGAACGAGGTGCCGCCCATGTCGACGCAGATGACGTTCGGCCGGTCCAGCAGCTTGCTGACCGCGACCCCGCCCATCGTGCCGCCGACCGGCCCGGACAGCAGGGTCTGCAGCGGGTGCTGCCGGGCGAAGTCGGCGTTGACCAGACCGCCGGAGGACTGCATCACGTGCACCGGGACGTGCAGGCCCTTGTCGGTGAAGCGCGCTTCGATCTTGTCCAGGTAGCGGTGCACAGACGGCCCGGTGTAGGCCTCCATCACCGCGGTGGAGGTCCGCTCGTACTCGCGCCACTCCGGGGCGACCTCGTGCGAGAGCACGACCAGCACTTCGTCGCCGAGCTCCTCGCGCAGGATCCGGCCGGCCCGCCGCTCGTGCTCGCCGTCGAGGTAGGCGAACAGGAAGCACACCGCCACCGCGTCGAAGCCCTCGGCGCGCACCCGCTTGGCGACCAACCGGATCGCGTCCTCGTCCAGCTCCTCCAGCTCGTTGCCCGCGGCGTCGAACCGGCCGCCGACCTCGGCGATGGCGCTGCGCTCGACCAGCGGCGCGGGCTTGCGGTAGTGCAGGTCGAACAGCCGCGCCCGGTTGCCGCGGGCGATCTGGTAGACGTCACCGATCCCGCGCGTGGTCATGATCAGCACGTTCGCGCCGCGGCGTTCGAGCAGCGCGTTGAGGCCCTGCGTGGTGCCGTGCACGAAGAACTCGATCTCGTCGAACGGGATCTGGAAACCTTCGAGCGCTTCGAACACCCCGCGCGCCAGGTCGTCGGGCGTGGTCAGGACCTTGCCCGCGCGCACCTGCCGGGTGGTCCCGTCGTAGGTGACCACGTCGGTGAACGTGCCGCCGATGTCCATGGCGACCCGGAATGTCATGGGAAATCCTCTCCGCTGGGAAAGATTCGGTCAGTCGAGCGCGCGGCCTTCGGTCTCCTGGATCGGAACCGCGGCCAGCAGGGCGATGATCAGGGCGAGCATGATCGAGCCGACGGTGAGCGAGGCCCCCACACCGCCGTCCATCAGCGCGCCGATGACCGGCACCGAGATGGTGTTGGCCAGCAGGATCGCGGCCGTGGAGAACGAGTAGCCGACGCCGCGCAGCCCGGTCGGCAGGACCTCGCCGGACCAGGTGTTCCAGATGCCCCACGCCCCGAGCGAGAAGAAGGCCAGCACCAGGTTTCCGGTGTACATCTGGGTTTCCCCGGTGGCGAAGCCGAACAGCGCGGCACCCCCGGCCGAGGCGAGCACGAACGTCAGGAAGACCTTCTTGCGGCCGAAGCGCCTGGTCGACCACGCGGCGAGCAGGTAGCCGGGCACCGAGACCAGCTGGGTGACCGCGACGAACCACAGGGCGTCCGAGACGCTGAGTCCCTTGCCCTGCAACAGCACCGGCAGCCAGGTCTGCAATCCCCAGTAGCCCCAGCTGAAGGTGAACGAGACGACGAGCAGCAGCAGGAACCGGCGTCGCACCCCCGCGCCGAACAGGCTCCGGACGTTGCCGGTCTGCCCGCTCTGGTCGACCTCGAACCGCGCGTCCGCGGGCACCGTACCGCCCAGTCGGCGCAGCACCTGCGCGGCCTCGGCGTGCCGCTCCCGCTTGGCCAGCCAGTACGGGGATTCGGGCACCCAGCGCAGGATGGCGAAGGCCCAGAGCCCGGCGAGCGCGGCCACGATCGCCACCGCGCGCCAGCTCACCACGCCGAGCGTCTGGCTGACCCCGATGCACAGCAGCGTGCCGACCGGGAAGCCGATCGACAGGGCGACCGCGCCCTGCCCGCGCCACCTGGTCGGCAGCAGCTCCAGGAAGTACGGGAAGGTCACGGTGTAGACGCCGGCGAAGGCGACCCCGGACAGGAAGCGCAGCGCCAGGAAGGCCCAGAACACCGGGGACAGCGCCGCGAGCAGCGCCAGCGCCGCGTAGAGCAGCAGGCTGTACACCGCGACCTTGCGGCGACCCAGCCGGTCGATGAATCCGCCCCACATCAGCGAGCCCGGCACCATGCCGAAGGCCACGGCCGACAGCGCCCAGCCGAGCTGCGCGTCGCTGACGCCGAACTCCGCGCTGATGCCGTCGGAGACGTAGACCAGGCCGACCTGCTCCCACGCCTCGACGACGAAGGCCATGAACAGCACCGAACCGGCGACGATCTGGGCCCGGCTGATGGGCATCTCGTCGAATACCTGGCCGACGGATCTGAGCGCGGTGGACCGACCGACGCCGGCCCGTCCCGAATCTGCGGAAGTCATCACGCCTCCGTACATCAAAACGTTTTGATGATTTGCCACATCGAACGCTCGCGGCCGATCGGTGTCAAGAGCGGAGACCGAATTCGTCCGGCGGCGCCGGGAGCGCACCGCCGCGCACCGGTGCGGGATACTGGGCGAACCGAGCGGGCGAGGCGAAGGGGGCGAACCGCCGTTGGAGAGCAGGACGGCCAGACGCGCCACGATTCGCGACGTCGCCGAACGCGCCCAGGTGTCGATCAGCACCGTCTCGCACGCGTTCTCCGGCAGCAGGCCGATCTCCGAGGCCACCCGGGAACGCATCTTCCGCGCGGCCACCGAACTCGGCTACGACCCGAACCCCAGCGCCCGGTCGCTGCGCACCGGGCGCTCCGGCATCATCGGCCTGATCCTGCGCCCCCGCTTCGCCCTCACCGGAACCCCGGACCGCGCCGAGACGTTCAACCGGCTGGTGGGCTCGGTCGCCACCGAGATGCTGCGCCGCAAGGTCGGGCTGATCCACGTGCCCGACCTGCACGATCCGTCGGTGGCCAGCGTGCCGATGGACGGCTGCATCGTCGCCCACCCCTACGGCGCCGACGAGGTGCTGACCGAGCTGCTCCGCCGCGACGTCCCGGTGATCACCATCGAGGAGGATCCGGAACGGCCCGAGTTCACCTGGGCGGTCCGGCTGGACTACACCGCGGTCGTCTCCAGGCTGCTGGACCACCTCCGCGAGCAGGGCGCACGTGACATCGCGCTGCTGACCGGAACCGAGGAGAACGCCTGGAACCGGCGTACCCGGGAGACCTACCTCGACTGGTCCCGGCAGCACGACCGCACCGCGCGCACCGACCTGCTCAGCGAAGGACTCGACGTCGACGACGCGGAGGCGATGATCCGCTCGGTCCTGGACAGCCCCGAGCGCCCCGATGCGGTGGTGGTCGCGACCAGCGACTTCGCCGCGCTCGCCGCGAAAGTCGCCGCGCAGCGGGGAATTCGCGTGCCGGAGGACCTGATGATCGCCGCGCTGACCGATTCCGAGCACTCGCGAGCCGCCACCCCGCCGATCACCGCGATGGACCTCAACCACGAAGGACTCGCCGAGCAAGCGGTAGAACTCATGCTGGCCAGGCTCGCCGGGGCCGAAACCCCCGCCGAACCCCTCGTCCTCTCCCCCAACCTGCGCCTGCGCGGATCGACCCGGCGCCGCTGACGCTCACACGCGGGCCCGATCGCTGATCGTGACGCCGAGACCAGGGCGCCGCGAGATGTGCATGGGCCACCGGAGATCTCCAGTGTTCGTGACCGTCGGGACGGCGGGATTCGAACCCACGACCCCTTGCCCCAAGACCACGAGCCGGCCATGCCACGCAGACGTCCACTGCGACTGCGTGGCATGGACACGGCTCCGGGCGCATACCGCCGCATTCGTCGGGCTCGTGGCGTCACGCCGAGGACCAGTCGCCGTAGCGACCCGTTCCAACTCTCCTGCAACGCCAACTGCTGTCGTCGCGCTGCGACTCTTTCCGATGACCGACCAGCACACCACGCAGTCAACCCGAAGGTCCGCCAGCGCGGGACCTCAAATGCCGATCACATCGAGCTCCCCGCCCGAATTCCGGTCGGCGCCGGCGCCTGGTCGACGGATCAACGGACGGAGCGCAAGGTCTCCTCATCGGGTTCGATGAAGACGCTCCCGCCGGGGAGGACCACGGTCGGAACTTTGCGGACGTTGCCGTTCGCGGCGAGGGCCTCGGCCCACCGCCCGGGATCCTGGTCGAGGTCGATCCACTCGTAGGCGCGCTTCATGTCGTCGAGGACGCGCAGTGCGAGCTGGGTGTCGGGGCAGTCCGAGCGACCATAGACGCGAATGGGGCTCTGGTAGGTTTGTGTCGTCATATCTGGCTCTCCTGTTGTTGTGCGGTGTTCGGATCGCTGTGCATCGGGTGGGTCCGCGACGCTCACTGGCCGCCCCAGTCGGTCTGATGTGCTGGGGGCCGTTCGGGACCTGACGGCGGCGGATCAGCGGTGGGTACCGAGCGTTTCGAGGGCGTCTGCCAACCGGTCTAGGGCGCCTGAGATCCACGGCAGGGACGCGGGATCGTCGCTGCGCAGTGCTGTCCAGCGCTGGCCGGTGGTCCTCCCGTAGAGGAGGCTCGTCGCTACCCGGAAGCGCAGGCTCTCCGGTGCGTCACCGAAGTGCTCGCCAGCGAGCACGCCGATGCCGTGTTCGTCGAGGAGGTGATCGGCGAGCGCGACTCCCGTCTCTATGCCGCAGGCCACCAGCGCGGGGCGCAGGGCTTCGAGGTCGGGATACAGGTAGAAGGCGGCCTGCGGCTCCCGACAGGCGACACCCGCCTTCGTGAACACGGCATGAGTCGCGCGGGCCACCGCCGCGTGCAACCGCCGGCTTGCGGCGATGTGCTCGGTGACAGCGGGTGGTGCGGCATAGATGTGGGCGGCCGCCGCCTGCATGGGACCGGCGAGGCAGGACCACAGCTCGCTGCCGATTCCGGCGATCCGATCAGCGATGCGCTGTCCGGCCGGTCCTGGCGGTGTGCGCAGGTAACCGACGCGCCAGCCGCCGAGCGACATGGTCTTGCTCAGGCCGCCGGTGACGATCGTTCGGTCCGGTGCCAGCGTCGCCGGGGTGTGCACCGCGGTGGGGTCGTAGGCGAGGTCGCGGTAGATCTCGTCGCTGATGATGGTCAGGTCGTGCCGGTCGGCGAGCTCGCAGGTCCGGCGGATCAACTCGGCGCTCGGCACGGTTCCGGTGGGGTTGTCCGGGAGGGTGAGGATCAGGATCCGCGGATCGGCGCTGTCGGTGCGGGCAGCGGCGAGCGCGGGCTCGAGCAGGTCGGGATCGGGGACACCGCCTGCGGCGGCCGGGATCGGCACTGGGATTGCGCGTTTGCCGGTCAGCCGGATCTGCGCCGCATAGGTGACCCATGACGGGGCAGCCACCACAACGTCGCCGGTCAGCGCGGCGAGTGCGGCGTACAGCAGTGGTTTGCTGCCCGGGGCGAGCAGGATCTGGTCGGCGTCGGTGGGCAGACCGCCGTGCGAGAGATAGCCGGCGACGGATTCGCGAGCCCGGACTGTCCCGGCGATGGGTGTGTAGGAGTTCTCACCGACTCCCTCCGCCAGCGCGGCGGCTGCTTCGGGGAGTACGGGCAGACCGGCTTCGCCGAAGCCGAGGTGGATGATGTCCTCGCCCGCCGCTCGACGCGCGTTGATCGCGTCGTTGAGGGCGAGGGTCGCTGAGCGCGAAACCACGGGTTCTCCTGGAATCCAAGGGAAAATGCGGGTGTGAGGTTCGACCGGCGGCTGTGCCCGATTCGCCGGGGCGCCGGATCAGCTCTCGGCTACGGGAAGGTCGTACAACCGGCGCACGCTCGTGCCCAGCTTGCTGATGTCGGCGCCGTAGACGTGGATCGAGATCACCGTCGAATCCTCGGCGTTGCGCACCAGGTGGATGTCGCCGGGCGGGGCGAAGCCGCATGCGGTTCCGGTTCCGTTGATGACGTCGGCGGTCGGGACGAGACGGGCGGTGGTGCCCTCCCCGCGCAGTTCGTATCGGCGCTCGGTCTCCGCGCCCTCGTAGACGCCGGTGACGCACCAGGCGACGTGATCGTGGATAGGGGTCTGCTGTCCGGGTTGCCAGACCAGTGCTACGACGGAGAAGCTGCCGTCCGGCTCGGCGTGCACGATGTGCTGCCGGTACCGCTCCGGGTCGCCCGCGCGGTACTCGGCCGGTAGCAGATTCGGCCGTGCCAGGAAGGGTTCGAGCCGTCCGGCCACGAGTTGCGCCGACTCAGCAGGTGGCCGCTCGAGACACACGACATCACGCACCGCGGAGATGAGTTCGGCGAGAAGTGGCGTGCGATGCCTGGTAGGGGCGGAAGTCATTCGGGCTCCGATCAACAGGTGCGATGGACGTGACGAGGAGGCTGCGCCGAGGCCGGCGAGAAGCGTCAGTCGAGGCCGTCGAGCAGGTCGGTGATCAGGTCGTCGACGTTCTCGATCCCCACCGAGATCCGGACGAGATCGCCGGGCACCTCGAGCGGGGTGCCTGCAGCGGAGGCATGCGTCATCCGCGCCGGGTGCTCGATCAGCGACTCGACACCGCCCAGGGATTCGGCGAGCGTGAAGATCCGCGTCTTGTTGCAGACGTCGAGTGCGGCCTGCTCACCACCGGCCAGCCGGAAGGAGATCATGCCGCCGAACCGCCGCATCTGCTTGCGGGCGAGGTCGTGGCCTTCGTGGTCGGGCAGGCCCGGATAGCGGACCTCGTGCACGGCGGGGTGCGTGTCGAGCGCCGCGGCGATCCGTTCGGCGTTGTCGCAGTGGCGGTCCATCCGCACGCCCAGGGTCTTCACGCCGCGGAGGGTCAGCCACGAGTCGAAGGGCCCGGCGATGGCCCCGGCGGCGAACTGGTGGAAGTGAATTCGCTCGGCCAGCTCGGCGTCCTGGACGATCACGGCGCCGCCCACCACGTCGGAGTGGCCTCCGATGTACTTGGTGGTGGAGTGCACGACGATGTCCGCGCCGAGGGTGAGCGGCTGCTGCAGGTACGGCGAGGCGAAGGTGTTGTCCACGGCGACGAGCGCGTTCGCGTCCGCGGCAATGCCCGCCAGACCGGCGATGTCGGTGATGCCCAGCAGCGGGTTCGTTGGTGTCTCGCACCAGATCAGCCGGGTTTCCGGCCGGATAGCCGCGCGGACGGCGCCGAGATCGCCCAGCGGCACCGGGGTCGTGGTCAGGCCCCAGCGGGCGAGCACCCGGGTGAACAGGCGGAGCGTTCCGCCGTAAGCATCGTCCGGGATGATCACATGTTCTCCCGGCGCGCACACCGCGCGGACCACGGCGTCCTCGGCGGCCAGCCCACTGGCGAACGCACTGGCATGCGTACCGTTCTCCAGCGCTGCAAGGCATTCCTCGAGCGCGGAACGCGTCGGGTTGGCCGCCCGGCTGTATTCATAACCGCCGCGCAGCTCCCCCACGCCGTCCTGTTCGTAGGTCGAGGTCTGGTAGATCGGCGGAACCACGGCACCGGTGCCCGAGTCCGGGGCCTGTCCCGCGTGGATCGCAAGGGTTTCGAACCCGTGCAGCTGTGTCATGGGCATGAGCCTGCCGGGCAACAACCCATGCGGTCCACTTCGAGATTCTTACCGCCATAGCGGCTATCGCTTATGTCTCGGGAAACGCACGAGCGGTGTTCCAGCGTTCACCCATCCCCGTGCATCTCATCGGCGGCTTGCTGCAACGCCTCCAGCATCAGCCGGGTGACCGGGACGTTCTGGTGACCGGACAGCGTGTATGCCGCAACGGTCCGGGAGTCCGCAGGAATCACCGGCCGGCTGACGATCTTCGGGTGACGGATGAACGACTGCACCATGCTGGGCATCACCGCGATGCCCAGCCCGGCGGCCACCAGGCTCTGCACCGCGAGGTTGTCGTCGGTGGTGAAATCGATGTCGGGTTCGAAACCGACCGCCGCACAGGACTGGACGAAGTGGCTCCGGCAGCGCACGCAACCGGAGATCCAGCGTTCCTCGGCGAGTTGGACCAGCTCGACCGATCGGCGTCGGGCCAGCGGATGTCCACGCGGCAGCAGGACGATCAGCGGATCGTCGAGAAGCTCGAGCGTGAACAGGTCGTCCGATTCGGACTGCTCGCCCGTGGCCTCGTAGCTGAAGGCCAGGGCGATGTCGCAGTCCCCGCGCCGCACGGTGTCGACCGACGCCGGTGGCTCGCCCTCCAGCAACTCGATTCGGATTCCAGGGTGCTGAGCCTTGATCGAGGCCACGGCCGGCGGGATCAGCGTCGCGCTCGCGCTGGGGAACGCGCAGATCCGGATCCGGCCGGCCTTCAAGCGGGTGATGGCGGTCATCTGGTTCTGCGCCGAAGAGATCGATCCGAGGATGCCTGCCGCGTGGCGTGCGAGAACCTCGCCAGCCTCGGTGAGCCGAAGCCCCCGGCCCGCCCGCACGAACAGCGGCGTGCCCACCGAGCGCTCAAGTCCCTTCATCTGCTGGCTGATCGCCGGCTGCGTGTAACCGAGATTCCTCGCCGCCGCGGCGAACGAGCCCGCGCGCACGACCTCGTCGAACGCCCGGACATGCCTCAAGTCGAACATCTCCGAACAATAAGCATTTCTTTGAGAGGTGTAAATAAGTCATGTCTGGACTTCGATCGGGATCCTGCGCCATCGTTGCCCAACCCACTCGTACCGACAGCCGGCGCCGATCTCTCCCGCCGCTGCATCTCTTTCGCCACATACCGGTCAGGAGCGGCACGCGCTCCCTGAGACACAAGGCGACTCGATGAATCCTTCTCGCAGACCGACCTCTCGCATGGCCCTGGCCACGCTCGTCACCGCACTCACCCTGATCGTGCCCGCATGCACGTCCGGCAATGCGGGTGTCACCACCTCCAACGGCGTCAATCTGGTCAAGGCGGGCCAGCTCACCACGTGCACCCACCTGCCCTACCCGCCGTTCCAGTTCGAAAAGGACAACGAGGTCGTCGGGTTCGACGTGTCGATGATCGATCTCGTCGCTGCGCAGCTCGGCGTCCAGCAGGTCATCGTCGACAAGCCCTTCGAGACCATCAAGACCGGCGCCGACCTCAACGCAGGGGTGTGCGACATCGCGGCGACCGGCATGACGATCAGCGAAGCGCGCAAGAAGAACCTGGACTTCTCGGATCCCTACTTCAACGCCACGCAAGCGCTGCTGGTCCGCAAAGGTGTCGCGGCAACCTCGATCGAGGACGTCAAGGCCCACCACCTCAAGGTGGGTTCGCAGTCCTCCACCACCGGCGAGGAGTACGCGCACAGCCACGACGTGGATTCGCAGTCCTTCGAAAGCTCCGACGCCGAGCTGAACGCCCTGCGCACCGGCCAGGTCGACGCGGTGATCCAGGACTACCCGGTGGTGCAGCACTGGCTCAAGGACCCGGCGAATGCCGAGAAGTTCCAGCTCGCGGCCAACCTGGAAACCGGCGAACGTTACGGCTTCGCCGTGAAGAAGGACGGGAACCCGCAACTGCTGCAGATGATCAACAAGGCGATCGAGCAGGCGAAGCAGGACGGGACCTACGAGAAGCTCTACGAGCAGTGGGTCGGGCCCATGCCGACCGGAACGGAGGGTCCATGAGCACCCAGGCCCCGGAAGTGGCCCCCGAGTCACCGCAACCTCCGTCTGGCGGGCATCGCTGGCGGTCACCACGCCGCAAGCGGCTGCTGATCCGCAACGCGCAGTACGCAGCATTCGCCGTGGTCCTGGTCCTCGTCGGTGTCCTCGCGGACTGGGAACGGCTTGGTCAGCAGTTCCTGGAACCTTCCATAGCGCTGCAACTCTTCCCGGACCTGATCACGGTTGCCCTGCTCAACACGATCACCTACACGGTCAGCGGATTCGCCGTAGGCCTCGTGCTGGGTCTGCTGATCGCGTTGATGCGGCTGTCCTCGGTCGGACCGTACCGATGGGTCGCAATGGCCTACATCGAACTGTTCCGCGGATTGCCCGCCTTGCTCATCTTCATCTTCGTCGGGGTCGGCGTCCCCCTGGCCTTCCCGGGCCTCACCTTCCCCGGTGGGTCATACGGTCAGGTCGCCTGCGCCCTCGGACTGGTATCCGCCGCGTACATGGCGGAAACCATCCGCGCCGGCATCCAAGCCGTCCCACGTGGACAGCTGGAAGCCTCCCGCACCCTGGGCATGTCGCACGGCATGGCGATGCGGACGATCGTGCTGCCGCAGGCATTCCGGATCATCGTACCGCCGCTGACGAACGAACTGGTCCTGCTGTTCAAGGACTCCTCGCTCGTGCTCTTCCTCGGCGTCACGTTGGAACAGCGGGAACTCACCAAGTTCGGGCGCGACCTGGCCAGCCAGCAGGCGAACACGACACCGATCTTCGTGGCAGGCCTGTGCTATCTGCTGATCACCATCCCGCTCGGTTACGTGGTGCGCCGCCTCGAAGCCCGGCACGCGACGGCCAGGTGACGCCGATGTCCTCCGTGACCAAGCCAGCAGGACCGACCCGGATGACCAGCACCGGAAGGGGCGCCGGCATGACCGCCGCGATCGAGATTCAGCGTCTGCACAAATCCTTCGGCTCCCTGGACGTGTTGCGCGGCATTGACTTCAGCATCGCGCCCGGCGAGGTGGTGTGCGTCATCGGGCCCTCCGGTTCAGGCAAGTCCACACTGCTGCGCTGCGCCAACCTGCTGGAGCAGCCGAGCAGCGGGCGGGTGCTCGTCGGCGGCGTCGACATCACCGATCCCGACGTGGACATCGACCGGGTGCGCCGCCGGATCGGCATGGTGTACCAGCAGTTCAACCTCTTCCCGCACCTTAAAGTGCTGAAGAACCTGACCATCGCCCAGCGCAAGGTGCTCAAGCGCGGGGAGGCCGAATCGGTTCGCATCGCTCGGGAGAACCTGGCCCGGGTCGGCCTGGCGGACAAGGAACTCAGCTATCCGGCGCAACTGTCCGGCGGCCAGCAACAGCGAGTCGCCATCGCCAGGGCGCTCGCCATGGGGCCAGAGCTGATGTTGTTCGACGAGCCGACCAGCGCACTCGACCCCGAGCTCGTCGGCGAGGTGCTGCGGGTGATGCGCGGCCTCGCCGATGAAGGGATGACGATGATGGTCGTGACGCACGAAATGGGCTTCGCCCGCGATGTCGCCGACCGCGTCGTCTTCATGGACGGCGGCGTCGTCGTCGAGGAGGGCCGACCGCACGAGGTTCTGGGCAGTCCTCGGCACGAACGGACCAGGTCCTTCTTGTCCAGGGTTATCCACGCGGAGAAGGTGAACACCGCGACGGAAGACACCGCCTAGGATTCAATGCCCGCCGTCCAAGATCTTTGCAGGTTGCTCTTCCGGCGAGTCGGGTTCCAGTCGTGTGCCCGAGCACCACCCAGTCGTGGGGCTTCACTGCTTGAAAATGCGGTCCACGAACACTGAAACTAGTTGGTACCAACACGATGCGATCAGGGAAAGGGCAGGATGGTTGCACTGGCGAGTTATCCACGGTATCCGTTGGGGCACTTCCCGACGCCTCTGGAGCCATTGACACGGCTGACTGACCGGCTGCGCGACACGTATCGCAGCGTTCCGTCGCTGTGGATCAAGCGGGACGACTGCACGGGGCTGGCCACCGGCGGCAACAAGACGCGGAAGTTGGAGTTCCTGGTGGGCGAGGCGCTTCAGCAGGGCGCCGACACGCTCATCACCCAGGGAGCCATCCAGTCGAACCACGCGCGGCAGACCGCGGCCGCGGCGGCCCTGGCGGGAATGCACTGCGGCCTGTTGCTGGAGTGCCGGCAGGAAAGCGACGAGGACTACGAGCGATCAGGCAACGTGCTGCTCGACGAAATCCTCGGGGCCCAGATCGTGGACCGCCTTCCGGCTGGCACTGATATGCAGGCTGCGATGGAAGAACTGGCGGAGCGACTGCGGGCCGAGGGTCGGCGCCCGTTCGTCATTCCTGTCGGCGGGTCCAACCCGACCGGGGCGCTTGGCTACGTCGCCTGCGCTGAGGAGCTCGACGCGGCCCCGATCCCGATCGACTGGGTGGTGCACGCCACGGGCAGCGCCGGCACCCAGGCAGGGTTGGTCGCCGGTCTCGGACTGCTTCGCCACGACGCCAAGGTACTGGGTGTCTGCGTTTCGCGGAACGAAGATGTGCAGCGCTCCTTGGTGCATCAGCTCGCGCAGGACACTGCCGCGAAGTTCAGTGCGGACATCCATCTCCCCCAAGACGCCGTGCTGGTCGACGATCGGTGGGTGGGCGGCGGCTACGGAGTGCCGACGGATGGGATGGTGGAGGCGGTCCGGTTGCTGGCCACCACCGAGGGCATCCTGCTGGACCCGGTGTACTCCGGAAAGGCATTCGCAGGGTTGCTCGGCAACATCGAGGAGGGGCGGTTCAGCCCGGAGGACAACGTCGTTTTCCTCCACACCGGGGGCAGCGTCGGCCTCTTCGCGTACCGTTCGACGTTCTCGCCGTCGACGCCCTGATCGTGCTTCCGCGACGAAATCGATGTAGCCCCTCGTGCTCCAGATCTTGCTCCCCACTCGCGTCCAGCAGTCCATCGCGGAACTGGAACAAGATCGTTCCATTCCGATATTTTCCGAGGCAAGAAGGCGAACTATCGCAATTCACCGCAGTGGAGCTGAGGCCCCGACGTCCCCACGATTGGCGCACCACACGGCACCATCGAGCTGTGGCCAGCCTCCGGCGCGGGGCCCGAGCACCACCGGCAACGTGCGCGGCGCGTGCACGTGGACGCTGCGCCGGAAGGTCAGCTCGGCGGGTTCGGCCACGACGCGCAGTTGCGGGAAGCGGTTGAACAGCGCGGGGAGCGCGATCTCCCCCTCCAGGCAGACCAAGGCGGCACCGATCTAGCGCGCAGCAGCGGGGGGGTGCTTCCGAACCCCGGTGGGAGTCGACGGCCCGAGCGACGTCCTCGCCCAGCAAATCGCTGTTGATGGCGAAAACCGCCGCACCCATGCCCGCCGCGGTGATGACCAGCGCGCGGGTCGGCGACGTTGCCCACCGCCCAGACCCCCCGGGATGCTGGTGCACCCCGTGCAGCAACTACCGGGTACTGCTGCAACCCCACCAGGCAACGGCGGTGGAGGCGCCGTTCTCGCGGGACGACAGCGGGCCGATCCAGATCGACCTGGGCGGTCTCGGCCCGGCCGACGTGGACCGACTGGTAGTCGAGTGGCCGTCCACGACGTTGAAGAACTTCGTTCTCGTCGACACGCCCGGAATCGGGTCCGTGGCGTCGGAGGTGTCCGACCGGGCCAACCGCTTCCTGGTGCCCGACGACGGTCGCGCGACACCCGCGGACGCAGTGCTCTACCTGATGCGGCACCGGCACCGCGACGACATGCGGCTGCTGGAAGCGTTCCACGACGACGAGGTCGTCCAACCGACCCCGGTCAATGCCGTGGATGTGCTCTCCCGCGCGGACGAGATCGGCGGCGGCAAGACCGACTCGATGGACACTGCGGCGAAGATCGCGGCCTCCTACCGGCAAGACCCGGCGCTGCGCCGGGTGTGCCAGACGGTCCTTCCCATCGCCGGTCTGCTCGCATTGACCGGCCGCACTCTCCGGGAAGACGAGTACGCCGAGGTGAGCCAGATCGCAGGAGCCGACCAGCAGGAGCTCGCGGCCGCGCTGGCGTCCGTCGACCGGTTCGCGGCATGGGAGGGAGTCGAGGACGTCGACGCCGACCGGCGGCGTCGACTGCTGGACCGGTTCGGGCTGTTCGGGCTGCGGCTCGGCGTCGAGCTGATCCGCGCCGGCCGGTGTGCGAACTCGGCCCAGCTGGCCGCCCACCTCATCGAGCAGTCCGGCCTTCGGCAGCTGGTAACCGCGCTGGGCACGCAATTCGCGGCCCGATCCGACGTGCTCAAGGCCCGGTCGGCGCTGATGGCGTTGGGGACCGTGCTGCCGCAGTTGCCCGACGTGAAGCGATTGCAGGGCGAGGTCGAACCAATCTGGGCGGGGGCGCACGAGATCGCCGAACCACGGCTGCTCAACTCGCTGCGCCTCGATCCGGCGGGCCTGGCGGCAGAGGAGATCGAGGAGGCGGAACAGCTGCTAGGCGGCGCGGGAACCGCGCCGACGGCAAGGCTCGGACTCGAACCGGACGCAGACGACGCGGAGATCACCCAGGCCGCGAGGTCGGCGCTCGACCGGTGGCGGAAGCGTGCGGAAAGCCCGCTGAGCCTGCGCCCGACCGTGCACGCGGCCCAGGTCCTGACCCGCTCCTCCGAGGCACTGCTGGCCGCCGGATCCGACGGCTGAGGCAAGCCACGATTCGGTGCGGCGCAGCACGTGCAGCACGGCGTGCTCGCTGGATCCGGCGAGCACGCCGATTCACGTCGACCCGGCCCGGTCAGCAGTCGATGCCTGTCCGAAGTGGAAGGCCTCGTGTGAGTCGCAGCGAAGCTTGACCAGGAGCAGCCTGGGTAGTTCTCGCCGTAGTACGCACTACGCGCCGCTCGGCTCCAGACCCGGCTCGCCGAGCCGACAACCACTGCATCGAATGCGCTCCAGGCCGGCCAACGCACACCTCCGCGTCTCGCCGTCCTAGGTTGGCCGCGTAGCCCGTGCCCGCTGAACGACGACAAATGTGGCCTCATCGACCAACAGTGCATGAGTAAGTACCGGATGCCCCGGGAGCAGGCCGGAATCCGCCCCCGGTTTCTACGCACCGCCACCCGGTGGCTCGGCATCGCCAGCACCAACGGTCAGATCGGCAGGAAGATGAAGGTCCACGCCGCGAGCGGCGCAAGAAGCACCACCAGCCCCGCGTACACCAGCATTCGCTTGTAGAAGGCTTCGCGGTGGTCTGCATCGACGTTGGCGAGGACCAGGGCGCCGTTGGTCGAGAACGGGCTGACGTCGACGACGGTAGCGGAGATGGAGAGCGCGGCGGCGGCGCCGATCACGCCGAGTTCACCGGAGGCCATCAGCGGCGCTGCGATTGCGACTGCGACACCAATGGTGCCGATCGACGATGCGAGCGCGGACACGATGCCTGACAGGTAGCACAGCAGCAGGATGGCCAACACCGGAGTCCCGAGTCCGGTGATCGCGTTGCTGGCGAACTCCACGGTGCCCGCGGTCTCGAGAACGTTGATGTAGGTGAGGACTCCGCCGACGAGCACCACCGTGCCCCAACTGACTTCGGTCAGCGATGCCTTCGCGTCAGCCGGGTTGACGATGGCGAGCACGGCCGCGACCGTCATCGAGATGACACCGATGTCGACGCCGAATGCGGCAGTGCCGACGACCATGGCGACCAGACCGGCCAAGGTCAGGAGCTGGTAGGGCGAGAGAGTTCCCGACCGCTGGCCGCTGGTTTCAACGGCCGGCTCCGGCGCGAGCGCGGTCTGCCCCTGGCGGCCGCGGCGCTTCCCCGAACCGGCGGGATCGGTCTGCGGCGGGCCGTCAACGATCTCGTCGTGGCTCGGCTCAACGATCGCGGCACTGCGGCCCAGGAGGCCTCGGCCACCCATGGTGAAGTACACGAGCAGCGCGATGCCGGTGTTGAACGCAAACGCCGCGTGCTCGATAACGCGACCGTGCGCTCGCCCCTGATCGACCTCTCCCCCGAGGCCGAAGCGGAGATCGTCCAGGCGCTGCGCAGCGCGAAGCTCATCTGAGCGGACCCGCGGGCCGGGTGTGCCGTTGCACATCCGGCCCTTGCCGGCCACCCGGTCGGTCCGGTGACAATGCCGTCCCGAGCAACCCCGCGACAACGCCGCGCGGGGGTGAGGAACCACCATGTCCGACGCAGCACCCGCCCGGTTGAACAACGGGCCCACCGATACCTCCGGTTCCGCACCGGCCGGCCGTGGACGCCGGGCACTGCGGATGCTGGCCCTGATGGGGCCGGCCTTCATCGTCGGCGCCTGGCAGTTCGGGCCCGGCAACCTCACCTCGGCGGTGCAGGCCGGGAGCCGCTTCGGTTATTCCCTGATCTGGGTCATCGCCGTCTCCACCCTGCTGATGCTCATCTACACCGACATGAGCATCCGGATCGCGCTCGTCTCGAAGGGCTCCATCGTCCAGACGATCAAGCAGCGCCTCGGCCGCTGGGTCGGCGGGCTCGCCGGGTTCGGTGTCTTCGCGATCACGCTGATGTTCTCCGTCGGCAACGCCGTCGGCTCGGGACTGGGCCTGTCGCTGGTGTTCGGCGGCTCGCCGATGTGGTGGACGCTGGCCTGCACGGCCGTTGTGGTCGGGATCCTCTTCGCGCGGCGGCTCTACACCATCATCGAGAAGCTCGTCCTGGTCATCGTCGCGATCATGGCGGCATCGTTCGTCGCCACCGCGATCGTCACCCGGCCCGACTGGGGCGCCGCGGCCGTCGGATCCGTGGTCCCGATCGTGCCCGCAGGAGTCGGGCTGCTGATCGTCGCGCTGGTGGGCACCAACTTCTCGGTCAACGCCGCGTTCTACGCCGGTTACGCCTCGCGCGAGCGCGGACTGCGCCGGGAGCAGTACCGCGAGACCACCCTCGCCGACACCATCCCCGGCATCGTCGCGCCCGGAGTGATGACCGCGCTGGTCATCATGGCCGCCGCCGCGGTCCTTCCGGGAGTCGGCGGCGAGGACGGCGCCACGCTCAAGCAGTTCTCGACCGTGCTCACCCCGATCGCCGGTGAGGTCGGGCGGACCATCTTCTCGCTCGGCTTTACCGGCGCCGCACTCTCGGCGATGATCGCCAACGCCACCGCCGGGGGCACGCTGCTCTCCGACGGCCTCGGATTCGGCAACAAGCTCGCATCATGGCGGGTCCGCGCCGGAATCCTCGGCGTGCTCGGCTTCGGCGCCCTGGTCACCGTGCTGGCACGGGGCGCGTCACCGGTCCAGCTGATCATTGCCGCCCAGGCGTTGACGGTCGTCGTCGCTCCCGTCCTGGCGGTGCTGCTCGTCGTCCTGGCCAACCGGCGCGGCCTGATGGGCGACCTCCGCAACAGGTGGTGGCACAACGTCCTGGCCGCCATCGGGCTCCTCGCCATCGGCGCCGTCTGCTACCAGCTGGCCGTCACCAGCTTCTAAGCAGCGAGCGACCCGTCGGTTATCAGCCACATGCGCCTGATAACCGACGGGTCTGCCCAGGGTCTTGCTGTCAGCGTGCCAACCAAGCCCGAGCCATAACTTCGGCACCGCGGCAAGCCGCTACCCGCAAACACGCCGACAATTCCCACCAGTCAACGCCCCGCACACCTACCCCACAAGACAACACGGCCTGCTATGATTTTGGTGTGGTTTCCCCAAACACGGGAAGTTGCGCGCATTTGGGAGTTCAAGTCTCGGACTCGGACTCGGACACTCTCTTGCCCCACGATTTTCAACTCAGCCGCTGGCACTCCTTACTTCCGGTAGCGGGGTTTTCTTCTGGCACTCGACGCTGGAGTCCGTCTCGAGCGCGGAGGGTATCTGGCCGGGTGAGGCCATCGGCTCGGGAGCTGGACAGCTTGGTATCGGCCTGAGGGCCCAGCCCGCGTGGCCGCACGCGATCTCCAGCCCTGCTCGGCGAAGATGCTCACCAACGTCGTTGCCCACATCCTCCCCAGGTGGTTCCCCACCGTGCTGACTGAGCAGGCCAGGTAAAGCATCGCGAAGCTGATCCTCGCGGCCGCGGTAGCGCAGCGATGTAACCATGCCGGCAGCGATAATCGGCACGACCATGCACCCATTGCGCGTCCATCCGACGGTCGCACTCCCCGCACACCACCAGATCAGCCAACTCGTACGTGCGAGCCTCGCCGTCCTTGGTCGCCCGGACCGCACGGATCCGTTGCACCGCAAGGAACGTGGACTCATCGACCAACGCCGGATGCGACCGCCGCTCGGACACTTCCCACTCCCGCACCGCAGTCCGACGCACTACCCCTGAGCCTCGGCCACCCGTCCGGCCTCCGGCGCCGTGGCCCTGGGTGGAGTGCCGGTTCCAAACCTGCCGGTCGGTGTACCGTGGATTCTCCAAAATCAGCCCGATAGTGCGGGCGATCCACCCCTTACCCGGGCGATGTGTGTTCCGAGCCTGGTCCACATCGGCCGGGCACGGCAATCCACGCGCATTGAGCTCCCGCGCCAACGAAGCCACCGACCGACCACGCGCCCGCTCGGCGAACATCCACCGCACCCACGCCGCCGTGTCCGGATCCGGCTCCAACCCCTGCACCCGCCGCCCCCACTGCGCACATCGAGCGCGGCATTGGCTGCGTGCTGGGTACTGGGGCCGCCGCCGCTGATCGCTTGCACGGTGCGCAGCCGCAGATCCCGTTCATAGGCATCATGGCGGTTCCACTTCGGACGAACCGGAACTCACTCGCTGCCTTCGGCTGGTTTGCTCGTGTACATCTCGATGAACGCGAGCAAACCAGCGATGGCGGCGCAGACGTAGGTCGGCACGGCGAGCACGTTCTCGAGTGCGACGAGTATCGCGCCGTCTCCGATGACGACGCCTGCCAGCTGTCCGAACGTGAGGATGAAGCCGCCGGCGAGGAAAGCGATGACGGAGATCCGGAAGAGACGATTGATCATCGTGCCGAGCGTGCGGGTGCGCTGCACTGGGACCACCTCGAGTGCGTCTAGCCGGGAATGGGGATGTAGCCGAGCGCCATGAAGACGCCGACGAACAGGACGGGGATCGTGTAGTAGAGGATCAACGGACGGAACGTCTTTCCGGGGTCGATGCCCGCGATGCCCGCCGCGACGTAGATCGGCGGCGCGCCGGGCGGAGAGGCACCCTCGGTCGAGGCGAAGACCAGCACGCATGCGGCCGCGATCGTCGGCGACACTCCGGCGCTGACGAGCGTGGCGAAGGCGACCGGCCCGATTGCGGCCATCGTCGCCGTCGAGGTCAGTGGCGCGGCCACGAGCATGACGAGGATCCCGACCAGCGCCACGACGATGATTTTGGGCAGGCTGGCGACGTGTCCGAGCAGCTCGGTCAGCTCGGCGGGCAGGTTCAGCGAGCCCAGCACGTTGGAGGCGGCGAAGGCGGCGACCATGGTGACACCGACGACGCCGACCCGGTTCGAAGTCTCGCCGAGCAGGGACCACCAGTCGCGGGCCCGGCGCGGAAGCGCCTTTCGCCCGATGAGGAGCCCGGCGACGAGCACGCACACCGGCAGCCAGGTGATCAGGCTGATGGCGTCGGCACCGTCCTCGCCGACCCGCTCCGTGACGAACCGGCCGGTCGGTCCGATGGTCGCGAGCACGGGAACGACGATGCCGGCGAAGATCAGCAGCGATGACCAGCCGTTGGCGAGAGTGTGCCGCAGAGGCTGGATGTCTTCGGAGGCCATCGGCTGGATGTCGTGTTTCCGGATCAGGATCGTCACGACGATCAGCCGGTACACCAGGCACCAGGCGCCGACGGCGAACAGCGGCATGACCAGGTCGTCGGCGGACAGCAGCGGGGTGACGGTCGCCGAGGTCGTCAGGATGAAGAAGGAGCTGCTGAGCGGGAAGGTGATGCCCATGCCCGCGTTTCCGGCGACGATGGTAGCGGCGACCGGACCCGACACTTTCGACCGCTGCATCCACGGGATCGTCACGGAACCGACCGTGGCCGTGATGGCCGAACCCGCGTGCGCGACGGTGCCGAAGAGACCGGACGCCAGGGTCGAGACGTAGGCGGAGCCGCCACGGAAGCGGCCGAAAACGGAACTCAGAATCCCGATCAAGCGGTCCATGACACCGGAGATCGACAGCAGGTAGCTCATGACGACGAAGGCCAGCGTCGCGAAGGTGACCTCTTCCTGTAAGGCCTCCACCAGACCGTGCCATGCGATCTGAACCGCATCGGTTCCGCCGAACGCCGCACAGGCGAGGAAACCGGCGATCATCGATTCGCCGATGTTCCGCTTGAAGCCCGCGTTGAAGACGATGATCACGCCGATGAACGCGACGAGCGCCCAGATCCCGGTCATGACGGATCCTCGCAGGGGTGAGCGGACGAAGAGTCCGGCAGCAGGAGCATGCGATGCCTTTCTTTCGACGGTGAAAGAAATCTGTGCGGATTCGGTGATCAGTGGGGCGTGACAGCGGGTTTCGCCGTGCCCGCGCGGATCGTGCGCCGGGTCTCGGCTTCGCGTTCGGTGACTTCGCGGGCCGCGACGGCGATCTCGGGCGCCTGGGATTTCGGTACCACCGCGACGCCGTCGTTGTCGGCCACGATGACATCGCCGGGCTGGACGACCACTCCCCCGACGGCGACCGGCTCGCCGATCCGGCACGGCCCGTACTTGAACGGACCCGCGGGACTCAATCCCCGTGCCCACACGGGGAAACCGATCTCGGCGAGCACGTCGACATCACGTACCGCACCATCGACGACCGCGCCCACGATGCCCTTGGCGAGGCTTCGCTCGGCCAGCAGTTCGCCCAGCACCGCGCGCGAGGTGTCGGCTTCTCCGTTGACGACCAGGAAGTCGCCCGGCCGCGCTTGTTCGAGCGCCTCGTGCAGCCCGCGGTTGTCACCGGCGCGGACCCACACGGTCAGTGCGCGCCCGACGACGGTGGGGGCGGGGAAGACCGGCCTGATCGCGGTGGGCAGCAGACCGAGGCGCCCCATCGCGTCACCGGTGGCGGCAGCGGACTGGCCGGCGAGGACGTCGAGGATCTCGTCCGGGACCTGGTCGGTGACCTCGTGCGCACGCTGCTCGTGCAGCAGGGCCGAGGCAGTGGTGATGACCGGGTCGATGCCGAGCTGCTGCAACTGCTCGGCCGCGTCGCGGAGTTCGTGGCCGCGCCGCGAGGCGTGTTTGATCGTGCCGTCGTAGAGCCGGTCGATGATCGCGTCGCCCAGGACCAGTTCGGCTCGCATCTGCTTCTTGACCCACTCGCGAGCGCCGGCGGCGTCCGCGGCATCGAGCGCCTCGCTGATGACGGCGGCCAGGCCCTTCATGAAGACGCTGCGGAGCAGTTTGCGGTTCGACGCGTCTCCTGGCTCGTCACCGCCGATCTCCACGGGCGCGCCGAGGGTCTCGAAGAGCCGGGCCGTGGCGGCGCGGCCGGTCCCGCTGATCACGACCGGGGTCGCGGAGCGGTGCACGGGAACCGGTCCGACGACGGCGACGTCGGCGAACACGGCGCCCGCTGCGATCACCGGGGAAGCGATCGCGCGTTTCGTCGCCGCGGAGGCGACGTTGAGGTCGGCGAACACCGCGCCTGCCGTGAGGTGGGCGGCGGCTTCAGCTGCCACCTTTTCCGCGGCACGGGCGCCGGTGACGCTCAGCACGAACTCGGCCCCCTCGACCGCCTCGGCGATCGAGGGCGATCTGCGGACGCCCTCTGGCGTGCTGGGCGCGAAAGGATCGTAGCCGCGGATGGTGTGACCAGCCGCGACGAGCCCTTCGGCGTAGAGCGAGCCGGCCTCGCCGAGTCCGAGAATGGTGATGAGCACGACGACGTGAACCTTTCGAAGAACTGAACCGGACCACGCTATGTTCCATTGTATGAAACTTTGGTCCATAAGATGAGCGGTACTCTGCATCGTGCCGACTCGGCCTGTCAAGGGCGGCCGGCTCGGCGGGCTCGGATAAGGTGGGCGGGTGCAGGAGATCCGGGGCGCGAAGGATTCGGAGAAGGCCGCGGCGCCGGCGTCGTCGGCCATGCGGTCGCTGGATCGCGCCCTCGATGTGCTCGAGCTGCTGGAAATGGCCGCCCGGCCACTGCGCCTGACTGACATAGCGCGTGAGCTGAACCTGCCGAAGGCGACCACGCAGCGCATCCTCGGCACTCTGGAGGCGCATGGCCGCGTCGAGCGGATCGACGGTGGCTTCGCCACGGGTATCGCGTCGCTGCTGGGTGCCCACGCCTACGTGAAGTCGAATCGTCTGATCCTCGCCGGGCGTCCCGTTCTGCGTGATCTGGCCGAGGAAACCGGCTACACGGCTTCGCTGTACGTGCGGGTCGGGTATGACCGCGCGGTCGTCGCCCGCGTCGAAGGCCGGGTTCCGCAGAGGTACCAGCTGCCGATCGGTGAGCGGTTGCCGTTGCATCAGGGCGCGGGGAAGGTCTTGGTCGCCGGAATGTCGCCGGACGAGGTCGACGCGCTGTGGGCCACGCTCGACGAGCCGCGGTACGCCTCGGGGGCGGTCATCGACCGCGCCGGGTTCGAGCGCGATCTCGACGCGATCCGGGCGAAGGGCTTTCACTACGCGAGCGGTGAGCGGCTGATCGGCATGGCGTCCATCGCCGCCCCGATCCGGGATCGTGACGGTGGTTGTCTCGCCGCCGTGCAGATCAACGGCACCGATGCGGACCTCGCGGGCAGTGCGGACGAGCTGAGCCTCGCGGTCCGGCGAGCCGCCGACTCCATCGGCCGCCACCTGCGCTGATTCGCCTACTCGACCCGGCGCTCACCGTGGCCGGGACGGGATCAGGATGTCTTCCGCACTTGACTTGCCTTCTGCCGTGACTCACGATGAGCCCGCTGTATGAAAGTACGTTCCGCACAATGGAACAAGCGAGATGGGCTCGACAATGGCGTTCGATAACACCCTTGCCAGGGGGTCGGCCTCCGGGGTGCATCCGCCGATCCGGGAGGGCTGGCTCGAGCTCACCCAGGAGCCGCTCGCGGTTCCCGGGGTACGGCTGGTCGACGCCCATCACCACCTGTGGGATCGCCAGGGAAGCCGCTACTTGCTCGAAGAATTCTTGCGCGACCTCGATACCGTTCCCGCCGTCGCGGCCACCGTCTACGTCCAGTGCCGGTCCCGGTACCTGACCGACGGGCCCGAGGAGCTCAAGTCGGCCGGAGAGGTGCGGTTCGCGCGGGCGAGCGCCGAAGCGGCGCGGGAAAGCCGTCCGGGAGGGCCGGAAGTCTGCCGCGCGATAGTGGCAGGCGCCGAACTGACGCTGGGCGCGAACCTCGGCCGAGTACTCGACGTACTGGCCGACGAGGCCGGCGGGCGGTTGCGCGGCGTGCGGAACCAAACTGCGTGGCACGCGGACCCGCGCGTCGTCAGCTCACCGCGGCCGGCCCAGCCGGACCAGCTGCTCGACCCGCGATTCCACGACGGCGCACGGCTGCTCGGCCGGCGCGGCCTGACGCTCGATGTCTGGGCATACCACACCCAGCTCGATCAGGTGGACACGATCAAGGGCGTCGACAAGC
>NZ_JBEOVY010000075.1:0-25817 GCF_040295745.1 Saccharopolyspora sp. NPDC002686 | reverse complement strand
TGCCGTTTCCGCGTCCACGCTACGTTGTCCATCCCGCGGGTCGCGTGACCGCTGCTCGTCAGGAACCCGCCGAGCGCTGGCGCGCCGCGGCCATGCCCTGACCTGCGGCGAGGTGCTCGGCGATCAGCTCTTCCACCCGCGCCACGTCCCGGTCGGCGATGGCCGCGTAGAGGCCCTCGTGCTGCTCGGCGATCGCGGTCAGGTCGTCGTGCTGGCCGAGCAGCCAGCGCATCCGGCCGCTCATCACCCGGTCCAGCTCGCTGAGCAGCTCGTTCGCCGCCAGCGAGGTCACCACCTCGTGGAAGTCCGCCGCCGCGCGCCGGGCCCGCACCTCGTCGCCCGCGCGCGCCGCCGCGAGCTCGGTGTCCACGACCTCGCGGAGCCGGGCCAAGCCGTCCTTGGTCCGCCGCTGGGCCGCCAGCTTGAAGGTGAGCGCTTCGAACGCACCGCGCACCTCGTTGAGGTCCGCGACGTCCGAGGCGGTGAACTCGCGGACCACCGCCCAGCTGCGCGGCCGGGGCGTGACCAGCCCTTCGGCCACCAGCGACCGCAGCGCATCGCGCACCGGGAGGCGGCTCACCCCCAGCTCGGCCGCCAGGTCCCGCTCCACCAGCCTGCTGCCCGGGGCCCGGACACCGTCGACGATCTCGTCTCGGAGCTGCCGCATCACGCGCTCCGACTCGGGTTCGAAGCTCCCTGCCTGTGCCATGAGTTCAATCTCCATCGCGTCTGAACCGCCATCGTATCGGCGCAGCCGCACCGGCAGTGGCCCGCCGTCCCGCGATCCACAGTGGACCGAGCTGATCGGAGTTCCGGTGGTTGGGCGCGGGAGCTTCCGGGTAGAGCAGCAGGAGCGCCGGACAACGCGCGGCTGCAGCGAGGAGGTGGCGAAGTGCTGGTATCCGATCACATCTTGGCCCGCCTGCGCGAATGGGGTGTCGAGCACGTCTTCGCCTACGCCGGGGACGGGATCAACGGTCTGCTCGCGGCGTGGGAACGCGCTGGTGACCGGCCCCGGTTCGTGCAGTCCCGCCACGAGGAGCTGTCCGCGTTCGAAGCCGTCGGGTACGCGAAGTTCTCCGGGCGGGTCGGCGTCTGCGCCGCGACTTCGGGGCCCGGTGCGATCCACCTGCTCAACGGCCTCTACGACGCCAAGCTCGACCGGGTTCCGGTGGTCGCGCTGATCGGGCAGACCGCCCGCACCGCCCTGGGCGGCTCCTACCAGCAGGAAGTCGACCTGATGGCGCTGTACAAGGACGTCGCCTCGGACTACCTGGAGACGGTGACCGTGCCCGAGCAGCTGCCGAACGTGCTGGACCGGGCGATCCGCACCGCGCAGGCGCGCCGAACGGTGACCGCGCTGATCATCCCGGGCGACGTGCAGACCCTGGAGTACGAGCCGCCGACGCACGAGTTCAAGATGGTGCCCTCCAGCATGGGCATGTCCGACGCCTCGGTGCTGCCCGACCAGGACAGCCTGCGCCGCGCCGCCGACGTGCTCAACGCCGGCGAACGCGTCGCCATCATGATCGGGCAGGGCGCCCGAGGTGCCGCCGAGGAGGTCGAGCAGATCGCCGACGTGCTCGGCGCGGGCGTGGCCAAGGCGTTGCTGGGCAAGGACGTGCTGCCCGACGACCTGCCGTTCGTCACCGGGGCGGCCGGTCTGCTGGGCACGAAGCCCTCGTACCAGCTCATGCGCGACTGCGACACGCTGCTGATGGTCGGCTCCAGCTTCCCGTACAGCCAGTTCCTGCCCGAGTACGGCCAGGCGCGCGGGGTGCAGATCGACATCGACCCGAACCGCATCGGGATGCGCTACCCCTTCGAGGTCAACCTGCTCGGCGATGCCCGGCGGACCCTCGCCGCGCTGCTGCCGATGGTGCAGCGCAAGGCGGACCGCTCGTGGCGGCAGACCGTCGAGGAGGGCGTGCGCGCCTGGTGGGACGTGCTGGAACGCCGCGCCCACGTCGACGCGCAGCCGGTCAACCCCGAGCTGGTGTTCCACGAGCTCTCGCCGCAGCTGCCCGACGACGTCGTCCTGACCTCCGACTCCGGCTCGGCGGCGAACTGGTACGCGCGCCACCTGAAGATCCGGCGCGGGATGCGGGCCTCGCTGTCCGGGACGCTGGCCACCATGGGTCCCGGCGCGCCTTACGCCACGGGGGCGAAGTTCGCGCACCCCGACCGGCCGGTGATCGCGCTGGTCGGGGACGGCGCGATGCAGATGAACGGGATCAACGAGCTGATCACCATGGCGCACTACTGGCGCGAGTGGTCGGATCCGCGGGTGATCGTCGCGGTGCTGCACAACGGCGATCTCAACCAGGTCACCTGGGAGCTGCGCGCCATGAGCGGCGCCCCGCAGTTCATCCCGTCGCAGCGCATCCCCGACGTCGGGTACGCGGCGCTGGCCGAGCAGCTGGGTCTGCGAGCCGCGAAGGTCGACGACCCGGGCCAGGTGGGCGCGGCCTGGCGGCGGGCGCTGGATGCCGACCGGCCGTGCGTCCTGGAGTTCGTCACCGATCCGACGGTGCCGCCGATCCCGCCCCGGGCGGATCTCGACCAGCTGGAGAAGGTGGCCAGTTCGCTGCTCAAGGGCGATCCCGAGGCGTGGTCGGTGGTCCGGGAAGGCGTGAAGGCCAAGGTCCAGGAGTACGTGCCCGGGAGCCGGGGCCGCCGCTGATGCCCGGCCCGGCGCAGCCCGACGCCGCGGTGCGCGAGTACGACTACCACCTGCCGCACTTCGCCGGGATGCTGAGCGCCGAGGCGGTCGAGCCGTTCCGCATCGCCTGAACCGACCGGAGGGACGCGGTGATGAGCAGGAACGCAACGTCGCAGAGCGCCGACGGGCTGCTGGCGGACCTGCGCCGCGAGGTCGACGGGGAGGTCCGCTTCGACCCGGGAACCCGCGGCGCGTACTCGACCGATGCCTCCAACTACCGCCAGGTGCCGATCGGGGTGGTCGTGCCGCGCACCGTGGTGGCCGGAGCGCGCGCGATCGAGATCTGCGCACGGCACCGGGCCCCGGTGCTCTCCCGCGGCGGCGGGACGAGCCTCGGCGGTCAGGGCACCAACGCCGCGGTCGTGCTGGACTGGAGCAAGTACTGCAACCGCGTGGTCTCGGTGAGCCCCAAGAACCGCACCTGCGTCGTCGAACCCGGGATCGCGCTGGACGACCTCAACCGGCACCTCGCCGAGCACGCCCTGCAGTTCGGGCCGAGGCCGTCGACGCACGGCCAGTGCACGATCGGCGGCATGATCGGCAACAACTCCTGCGGGGCCAGCGCGCAGCTCCACGGCAAGACCGCCGACAACGTGTCCCGGCTGGAGATCGTCACCTACGGCGGGCTGCGCGCCTGGCTGGGCCGGCTGGACGAGGCCGAGCTGACCGAGCGCATCGAGTTCGGCGGTCAGCTCAGCGACCTCTGCCGCCGGCTGCGCGAGGTCCGGGACCGCTACCAGGACGAGATCCGGCGGCGCTTCCCCGACATCCCCCGGCGGGTGTCCGGCTACAACCTGGACTCGCTGCTCGGCGACGACTTCGACCTGGCGGGGCTGCTGGTCGGCAGCGAGGGCACGTTGGCCACCGTGCTGCACGCGGAGCTGGACCTGGTGCCGGTGGTGCCGGCCAAGGCGATGCTGGCGCTGGGCTACGACGACATCGCGGCGGCCGCGGACGCCGTCCCCCGGATCCTCGCGCACTGCCGCCCGGTGCAGGTGGAGGCCATCGACGACGAGCTGGTGCACTTCATGCGCGAGCAGGGCCAACACCTCGGCTCCGTCGCGATGCTGCCGCGCGGCCGGAGCTGGCTGCTGGTCCAGTTCGGCGGGGACTCCACCGAGTCGGCGGACCGCCAGCTGGCCGAGCTGCTGCGCGCGCTCGGCAAGTCCACATCGGACGGTGATGTGGCGGTGTCCGACGACCCCGAGCAGGAGCAGCGGATGCTCAACGCCCGCGAGGCCGGTCTGGGCGTCACCGCGAATCCCCCGGACATGCCGGAGAGCTGGGAGGGGTGGGAGGATTCCGCGGTCGCGCCCGAAGTGCTCGGCGACTACCTGCGCGATCTGCTCGGCCTGTTCGACGAGTACGGCTACGAGCGGCCGGCGCTCTACGGCCACTTCGGGCACGGGTGCGTGCACGTCCGCATCCCGTTCCGGCTCAAGACCGCCCGAGGCGTGGAGACCTTCCGGGACTTCGTGCGCAGCGCCGCCGATCTGGTGACCGCGCACGGAGGTTCGCTGTCCGGTGAGCACGGGGACGGCCAGGCCCGCGGCGAGCTCTTGGAGCGCATGTTCGGCCCGCGCATCGTCACGGCCTTCGCCGAGGTGAAGGCGGCCTTCGATCCCGCGGACCGGATGAACCCGGGCAAGGTCGTCGCACCGCACCGGGTGGACGAGGACTTGCGGCTGGGCGCGGATTACCGCCCGTCGACGCCCCGCACGTTCCTCGGATTCCCTGACGACGGCGGCAGCTTCACCCGCGCGGCCCAACGGTGCGTCGGCGTCGGCAACTGCCGGCGCAGCACCGGCGGCGTGATGTGCCCGTCCTACATGGTGACCCGCGAGGAGGAGCACTCCACCCGGGGCCGGGCCCGGCTGCTGTTCGAGATGCTGCACGGCCACGCCGATTCCCCGGTGCAGGACGGCTGGCGGTCGACCGCCGTGCGGGACGCGCTGGACCTGTGCCTGGCCTGCAAGGGGTGCAAGTCCGACTGCCCGGCCGGCGTGGACATGGCCACGTACAAGGCGGAATTCCTCGCCCAGCACTACCGGCACCGCATCCGTCCTCGCACCCACTACTCGCTGGGCTGGCTGCCGGTGTTCGCGCAGCTCGCCCGGCACGCGCCAGGCGCGGTCAACCTCGCGATGCGCACGCCGGTGATCGCAGACCTCGGCAAACGGCTCGCCGGGATCGCCCCGGAACGCACCCCTCCCCCGTTCGCGCACCGGGGTTTCCGGCAGGAGTGGCAGCGCCGCGGCCCTGCACCGGCCCCCGGCGACCGCAACGCCGTGCTGCTGTGGCCGGACACCTTCACCGAGCACTTCGAGCCGCGCATCGCGCGCTCTGCCGCTGCGCTGCTGGAAGACGCCGGCCTGCGCGTCGCAGTGCCGGATGATCCGGTCTGCTGCGGGCTGACGTGGTTCTCCACCGGTCAGCTCAACACCGCCAAACGCGTGCTGCAGGGGTCGTTGCGGACTCTGCGGCCGTGGTTGGAGGCGGGAACGCCGATAGCGGGCTTGGAACCGTCGTGCAGCGCGCTCCTGCGCTCCGGCAGCCGGGAGCTGCTTCCCGACGACGAGGACGCGCGTCGGCTCCGGGACCAGTTCGCCACCTTCGCCGAGGTCCTCCAAGCGCGCGCACCGGAGGGCTGGCGGCCACCGCAGGTGGGCGGGCGGGCGATCGTGCAGCAGCACTGCCACCAGCACGCGGTGCTGGGCTTCGACGCCGATGCGCAGTTGCTCGACCGCGCCGGGTTGGACGCTGACGTGCTCGATTCCGGATGTTGCGGCCTGGCCGGTGATTTCGGGTTCGAGCGCGGGCACCACGAGGTGTCGATGGCGTGCGCCGAGCGCGTCCTGCTGCCCGCCGTGCGATCAGCGTCCCAGGACACCGCTGTCGTCGCCGACGGGTTCAGCTGCCGCGAGCAGATCCGCCACGGCGAACCGGAACGCGCCCCGGTCCACCTGGCGGAACTGCTCGGATCCCGGTTGCTCGACGACTACTGACCGCCCTTCTGCACGTAGGAGCGGACGAAGTCCTCGGCGTTCTCCTCGAGGATGTCGTCGATCTCCTCCAGCGCGGACTCGGTGTCGTCGTTGAGCTTCTCGCGCCGCTCGGCCCCGGTCGTCGTGGGCTCGTCGGCCGGCGCGTCGTCCTCCACCGGGCGCTGGTGGTTCTTCTCCTGTCGCATCGGCAACTCCCTGGTCGGCGTGACGTCCTCCTCTCACTACCCGTTGCGGCGCTTGGAGAATCCGGCACCCGGGAGGGCCTCGCCGCACGTTTCCGACGCGCCCGCGCCCGGGTACGGCTGGGGCGCACCTGTCCGGCTTCGACCTGTTGGGAATGGTCCGATTGGATCCGAACGAGGAGATCAACTCCGCTGAAGACACCCCGCGGACTCCGCAACCGGAGCCCGAGGAGGACGTGGACGAGGTGATCGCCCTGGGCTACGACTGATCGCACGAAGAACCGGCCGCCGGGCCGAGCACCCGGCGGCCGGTTCCGCTGCGGGTCAACCGCGGCTGAGCGCCTGTTCCAGCTGCGCCTTGGTCATCTTGGACCGGCCGTGGACGCCCAGGCGGCGAGCGTCGTCGTACAGCTGCTGCTTGGTCCGGCCGCCGGGTCCCTCGCGCTTGCCCGATCTCCGGCCACCGCGCCGGTGCGGCGAGATGTCCTCGGTGGAGGTCCGGCTGCGCTGCTCGGCCTGCCCCTGCTGGGCGCGGTCCTTGTTGACCGTTCGGGCCGCGATCTCGCTCGCCCGCTCCGGGCTCGAGCCGTGTTCCTGGGCCTGCTGCTTGATGTGCTCGTACTGCCGTTCCTGCTTCTCGTTCCAGGCTCGCTGAGGCATTTGCGTCACTTCCTCCAATGCGCTCCGCAGCCCGTCGACTACCCGCAGCACCGAGAAGTACACCGGTTTCCCCCCTGCCGGGAACGGGTACTCACTGTTCCTCGTCGCGTTCTTCCTCGACGCGTTCGCGGGCTTCGGCGCGGTCGGTGGCGGTGGGCTCGGCCCCGGGCAGGGCGCGGCCCGCGGGTTCCCGGGTGGACCACACCGCCAGCAGCCCCACCACTCCCGCCACGACGAGTAGGAACGCCGGAACCGTCGGCATCCCGGTCGCCGCCACCAGCGCCTCGGCGACCAGCGGGGTGGTACCGCCGAAGAGCGCGACCGAGATGTTGAACCCCACCGACACCGCGCCGTAGCGGACCTCGGTCGGGAACAGCGCGGGCAGCGTCGACGGCATGGTGCTGCTGAAGCAGATCAGCATCAGCCCGATCACCAGCAACCCGCCGAGCACCGCCGGAATGCTGCCCACGCCCATCAGCAGGAACGCCGGGAACGACAGCACGATCAGGGCGATGCTGCCCAGCCCCGCGATCGGCAGCCGGCCGATCCGGTCCGAGAAGTTGCCCAGCACCACGATCAGCCCCAGCACCACCAGCATCGCGACCAGCACCAGGACCAGCGCGCTGGTGTGCTGGAAGCCGAGCACCGCCGACAGGTAGGTCGGCATGTACGCGGTGAGCACGTAGTTGGTCACGTTGAACGCCAGCACGAGACCGATGCACACGAGCATCGGGCGCCAGTGCTCGCCGAAGATCGTGCGCAGGCTGCGCCAGGTCGCCGCGGCCCCGGACCGCTCCGAGCTCGACGACTCGCGGTAGGCGGGGGTTTCCCGCAGCCGGAAGCGCAGGTACAGGCCGATGACGCCCAGCGGCCCGGCCAGCAGGAACGGGATCCGCCAGCCCCAGGCCACCAGGTCCTGCGGGGTCAGCGCCAAGGTCAGCGCGATCACCAGCGCCGCACCCGAGGAGTAGCCGACCAGCGTGCCGAATTCCAGCCAGGACGTGGTGAACCCGCGCCGCCGGTCCGGCGAGTGCTCCGCGACGAACGTGGCCGCCCCGCCGTACTCCCCTCCGGTGGAGAACCCCTGGACCAACCGCGCCACCAGCAGCAGCGCCGGCGCCCAGACGCCGATGGTCGCGTAGCTGGGGATGAGCCCGATCGACAGCGTGCCCAGCGCCATCGTGCCCATCGTGATGGCCAGCACCGTCCGGCGACCGATGCGATCGCCCAGCGGGCCGAAGAAGAACCCGCCCAGCGGGCGCACCAGGAAGGCCACCGCGAACGTGGCGAAGGTGGACAGCAGCTGCGCGGTCGAGCTCGTCGGCGGGAAGAACACCTGGCTGATGATCACCACCAGGTAGCTGTAGACCCCGAAGTCGAACCACTCCACGGTGTTGCCGAGGGCCGCGGCGGCCACCGCGCGGCGGACCTCGCGTTCGTCCACAATGGTCGCTTCCGGCTCGCCCCCGCGGCCCTTCCCGGCTGGCGGCATCGGGACCAACCCCCGTCACACCGACCCCGCCCGCCCCGCGCCCCGGAGCAGACTTCCGGACACGTCCACGGGTACCCCCGCGCACGGTGCCGAAACCGCGGGCCCCGGGAAGGCGAACGCCCCGGCCGGGCGGTCGCGGTGAAGGTCACCGAGCGACTGCCGACCGGGGCGCGGTCCTGTGCAGGTCGTGGGTCACGCCCGCTCGTAGGCGTTCCCGCGGCCGATGAGGAACCACAGGATGCTGCCGAGGAACGGTGCGACGAACACGAACACGATCCAGACCACCTTCATCCCGAAGCTCTGGGGCGAGCCGAGGACGCTGATCAGCGCACCGACGACCAGCACCACGTAGACCAGCACCGGGAGGGCGATCAGAAAGAGGAACAGGCCGCTCGTGAACGCCTCGTTGTCGAGGGCCAGGGAAGCCTGCTGGACGACTGCGTGCATGCTGCGCGCTCTCCTGTCCGCGCCGGTGGCGCGTCTCGTACCCCGTCGCGGGTTTCGCGGTCCCGCGATCAACTTCAGGGATGAAGGTATTTCGCAAGCACGTGCGCCCACATCCTCCCGGGCACTGGTTCCGCCGTGGTCCGCGAGTCGTACGCCTCGTAGGACTCCAGTCGTAGTCGATCCCCGTCGTCCACTGTGGTCGGGGCGATCGGCGGATTGAAAACGCGCCCGCGCGGGCAGCCAGTTGGCGAACACCTCCGGCCTGACGCGGAAGGGAGGCGTTCGACGTGGCGCAAGATGCCTGGGACCGGATCGGCGACGTCGTGCTCTCCGCCACGCGCATCGTCGTGTCGTTCCTCTTCGTGCTGCACGGCGCGGCGGCGTTGTTCGGAGTGCTCGGCGCCGGCGCCCCCACGCCCGTCGGGCTCTGGCCGGGGTGGTGGGCGGGCCTGATCCAGTTCGTCTGCGGCGGACTGGTCCTGATCGGGTTGGGCACCAGACCAGCAGCGCTGATCTCCTCCGGAGCGATGGCGTTCGCGTACTTCACCGTGCACCAGCCGCGCGGGCTGTTCCCCATGCAGAACTACGGCGAGCTGGCCGCGCTGTACAGCTGGTTCTTCCTGCTCTTCGCAGCACTCGGCGCGGGTCCGTTCTCGATCGACGCCCTCCTGCACCGCGGGCGGAAGGCCCGCACCGGCTCAAGCGTTGACGCCGGCTAGGGCGAAGAACTCCTGCCGCGAGCGGGCGTCCTGGCGCAGCGTGCCCAGCAGCGTCGAGGTCACCGTGTTCGATCCGGTGGCCTGCACCCCGCGCAACGTCATGCAGGTGTGCTCGGCTTCGATGACCACGCCGACGCCCTTGGGCTGCAGCTGCTCGGACAGCCAGTCGGCGACCTGCTTGGTGAGCCGCTCCTGCACCTGCGGGCGGCAGGCGAAGTGCTCGACGACGCGCGCCAGCTTCGACAGCCCGAGGATCCGGTCCCCCGGCAGGTAACCGACGTGGGCGGTGCCGACGAACGGCAGCAGGTGGTGCTCGCACACCGACCGGACCGGGATCGACCGCGCCAGCACCAGCTCGTCGTAGCCCTCCTCGTTCGGGAAGGTCGTCAGGTCGAACGGGCGCGGGGTGAACAGCTCGGCGTAGGCGCGGGCCATCCGGCCCGGCGTGCCCCGCAGGCTCTCGGAGTCGGTGGAGATGCCCAACGCCCGCAGCAGCTCTCCCGCCGCCTGCTCCGCGGCGCCGAGGTCGATCTCGCCGGTGGACTCGTGCGCGACGTGCAGGGCCGGTGCGGATGTCATCAACGTCTTCCTTCGCGTCATCGCGGCCGTCGGCGACCGCGGTGGTGGCGCGGGGCTCACCCTTATTTCGCCAATCAACGTTAGTCTTATTCGTGGAGCGTGGTCAATGCGGGTGGTAGTCGCATCACCTGGTGGATTCCACCCATTGAGATGTGCGCGAGACGCTAGGGTTGGAGCATGGAGAAGGCCGGTTCGGCGGTGACCGCGGTGGCCGCGTTGGAGGACGACCTGCGACGCGGGATGTACGACTACATCCGCCGCGCCCGGCGGCCGGTGGGCCGCGACGAGGCCGCCGAGGCGGTCGGCATCTCCCGCAAGCTCGCCGCCTTCCACCTCGACAAGCTCGTCGACGCCGGCCTGCTGTGCGCGCGCTACGCGCCGCTGGACGGGATCCGCAAGGTCGGCCGCACCCCGAAGGTCTACGAACCGGCCCGCACCGACATCCGGATCAGCATCCCGCCCCGCAGGCACGACCTCCTCGCCGACATCCTGCTGGACGCCGTGCTCACCGAAGGCGACCAGGAGAACGCCGCCCAGTCCGCGAAGCGCGCGGCGCGCGAGCACGGGCACCGCCTCGGCGCCGCCGAGCGCGAACGCACCCGCCCCGGCCGACTCGGCGCGGAACGCGCGTTGACCAGGGCCCGGGAGGTGCTCGCCGAGTACGGCTTCGAACCGGACCGCGAGGCGCCCGACTGCGTGCGGCTGCGCAACTGCCCGTTCCACCCGCTCACCGCCCGTTCCCCGGAACTGGTGTGCGGGCTCAACCACGCCTTCCTGAGCGGCTTCCTCGCCGGACTCGAGGCGCGGTCCGTCGAGGCCGTGCTCGAACCGCGCCCCGGCGAGTGCTGCGTGTCCTTGCGCAGCGCGTGACGACCCCTGTACAGCCCGTAACGTCGATCCGGGACGAAAGCCCTGAATTCGGCCTCTGACCTGCCAATACTGCCGCTGCGCGGTTACTGGGGCACTGCTGCGGAGCTATGCTGCACCTGCGATGGGCCCGGCTTCTCGGGGAGTTCTCCCGCGCAACCGCCGAGCCGTCGCGGAGTCGACGGAAGAGGTGTCACCGTGGAATCCGAAACCGCCCGCCCCGCCCTGCGGTGGGAGCCTCCGGAGTTCGAGGAAACCGTGTGGGAGCACCCGGACTACGTGGAAGTCCTGTGCACTTCCGAAGTGACCATGTACGCCGGTCGGATGGAGGACTAGCAGCAGCCGGGGGATCACGGCCACCGGCCACGATCCCCCGCCCGACCGGACGAGGTGAGCGCGGATGACCACGGCGTTGCGATCGTCGAGCCGACCGGCCCTGGCCGCGCACGTGCGGCTGGCCTTCGACCGGTCGCGCGATCAGTACGTGCTGCTGGGGCCCGAGTCCGTGCTGGTCCTGAACGCGCCGGGGGCGTCGATCCTCGATCTGTGCGACGGGCACCGCACGGTCGCCGACATCGCGGCGAACCTGCGCGGCCGGTACGACCGGGTCGCCGACGAGGAGGTGACCGGCTTCCTCGACCGGCTCGTCCGCAAGCGGTACGTGGAGGTCGGTGATGACTAGCCCCTACGGCATGCTGGCCGAACTCACCTACGACTGCCCGCTGCACTGCCCGTACTGCTCCAACCCGCTGCGGATGGGCGACTACCGCGACGAGCTGACCACCGCGGAGTGGCAGCGGGTGATCGGCGAGGGCCAGGACCTGGGCATCCTGCAGCTGCACCTGTCCGGCGGCGAACCGCTGCAGCGCCGGGACGTGGTGGACATCGTGCGCTTCGGCAGCGGGCTCGGCCTCTACACCAACCTCATCACCAGCGGGCTCGGCCTGTCCCGGCGACGGGCCGAACAACTGCGCGAGGCCGGGCTCGACCACGTGCAGCTCAGCATCCAGGCCCACGAGGCCACCGCTTCCGACCGGATCGCCGGCACCCGCAGCTTCGACCGCAAGGTCGCCGCAGCCCACCTGATCAAGGAGCTCGGCTGGCCGCTGACGGTGAACACCGTGCTGCACCGGCTCAACATCGACCGGGTCGCCGAAACCATCGCGCTGGCCGAGGATCTCGGCGCCGACCGCGTCGAACTGGCCAACACCCAGTACTACGGCTGGGCCCTGCGCAACCGCGCCGCGCTGCTGCCGAGCCGAGCCCAGGTCGATCACGCCGAGGAAGTCGTGCGCGCGGCCCGCACGCGGCTGAAGGGCCAGGTGGAGATCATCTACGTGCTCCCCGACTACTACAGCCGCTACCCCAAGCCCTGCATGGGAGGCTGGGGCTCGCACCAGCTCACCGTGGTGCCCAACGGCGACGTCCTCCCCTGCCCCGCCGCGCACGTCCTGCCGCTGCCGCACCCCAACGTCCGCACCGAACCGCTGGCCCGGATCTGGTCGGATTCACCGATCTTCCAGGCCTTCCGGGGAACCGGCTGGATGCCCGAGCCCTGCCGCAGCTGCCCCCGCCGGGAGGTCGACTTCGGCGGCTGCCGCTGCCAGGCCTACCTCCTGACCGGAGACCCGGCCCGCACGGACCCGGTCTGCATCCTCTCCCCGGACCACGAGATCGTCACCGAAGCGGTCCGAGCGGCCAACGAACAACCCCGCGAAAAGGTCCTCACCCCACGCCCCCACCCCCGCGACATCACATAGCACCACCTCGAACCGTGCACTGTGGACTCGGACGGGCGGGGACGATTTTCCTGAACTCAGCGGCTTTTCAGCGAAAGCATCCTGTCGAAACCGGATTCGATTCCAGGAGAACCGCTGCACGTATCGCATGGACTCCGCCGCGATCAGCCGTTCGCGCGCCTGGAGAACGAATCCACTGATCGCTACACCTGGTAGCTGAACCACTGCGGACCGTTCTCGTCCTCGGCCGGCATCGCTCCCCCGGATGGAGGCGGTGTTGAGAGCGGCGATGCGGGAGGTAATGTGTGGGGCCTGATGACAGGGGAGCGCCATCGTGAAGGGCGCTGAGAGTGCGGGTTGAGCCGCAGACCCTCCGAACCTGCTCCGGTTAGCACCGGCGAAGGGAGTTCAAGTGGTGCGCGGTGCCGCTTTCCGCTACCGGACGATCGATTTCGTGACCGTGGCCATGCTCGGTGTTGCGATCGGCGTCGCATTCTGGGGTTGGTCCCAGCTCTACCAGGTGTTGAGCACCCTCTCCGTGTTCGCCTTCCCGCCCAGCGCCGGCCTCTTCGGGGGTGCCTGGCTGCTCGGTGGCGTGATCGGCGGACTGATCGTCCGCAAGCCCGGCGCAGCGCTGCTGACCGAGGTCATCGGCGCTTCCGTCGAAGCTCTGCTCGGCAACAGCTGGGGGCTGTCGACCGTGGTGTCCGGGTGCATCCAGGGGCTCGGGGTCGAGCTCGTGCTGGGCGTGTTCCTGTGGACCCGGTTCGGCCCGCTGGTCGCCGCGCTGGGCGCTGCGGTCGCCGCAACGCTCGAGTCGTTCTACGAATGGCAGTTCTACTACGTGGACTGGACGTTCCCGTACAAGCTGGCCTACCTCGGGTTCTTCGCGGTCTCCGGAGTCGTCATCGCCGGTCTGGGCGGCTGGGCGCTGGTGCGCGGGCTGGCCGCGACCGGTGCCTTGGACGCCTTCGGGCCCGGCCGGGAGCACCACGAGCGGACAGCGGTGTGACGATCTCGACGGGGCTGCGCGCTGAACTGCGGGGCTTCAGCTGGAAGCCGTTGGGGCGGCGCGCTCCCACGATCCACGAGCTCGACCTGCGCATCCGGCCCGGCGAGCGGGTTCTGCTGGCCGGGCCGAGCGGAGCGGGCAAGTCGACCGTGATCCACGCGCTGGCCGGTGTGCTCGGCGGCGCGCTGCCCGGCGAGGCCGGCGGGGACGTCCAGGTCGACGGCCAGATCGGGCTGGTGCTGCAGAACCCCGGGTCCGCGGTGGTGGCCGATCGCATCGGTCGCGATGCGGCGTTCGGGCCGGAGAACAGCGGGATCCCCCGCGAGGAGATCTGGCGGCGGGTCGCCGAGGCCCTCGAGCTGGTCGGCTTGGACTACCCGCTCGACCGGCCGACGTCGGCGCTGTCCGGCGGCGAGCTGCAGCGCCTGGCCCTGGCCGGGGTGCTGGCGATGCAGCCCTCGATGCTGCTGCTCGACGAGCCGACCTCGATGCTCGATCCCGGCAACGCCGACCGGGTGCGGGCCGCCGTGGCGAACGTGGTGACCAGCACGGGCGCCTCGACGGTGGTCGTCGACCACCGGATCGGACCGTGGCTGGACCTCGTCGACCGGGTCGTCGTCCTCGACTCCACCGGTCAGGTCGTGCACGACGTCGACCCCGGGACCTGCCGGGCCCGGCTCACCCCCGAGCTCGGCCGCGCCGGGGTGTGGATGCCCGATCTCCCCGCGCCCGAACCGGTCGACGTGCCGGAAGCCGTGGTGGCTCCGGACGGCCCCGGCCCGCAGCTCGAAACCCACGACCTGGGCGTGGACCTGGTGACCCGGCGGATCCGCTCATCCGCAGCGGTCACCGCGCTCGACGGCGTCTCGGTCTCCGCGTCGCCGGGGCAGATCTCGGCGTTCACCGGCGCATCGGGAGCGGGCAAGTCCACGCTCCTCGCCGCGCTGGCCGGCCTGGTCCGCCCCGATCGCGGCAGCATCAGCGGCACGACCGTCCCGCTGCACCGGATGAAGTCGATCGAGCTGGCGCGGACCGTCGGATGGGTCCCGCAGAACCCGGAGCACGGTTTCCTCACCACCAGCGTCCGGCAGGAGATCACGCACACCGCAACGCGGCTGGGCACGACCGCCCAGGTCGAGCCGATCCTGGAAGTGCTCGGCCTGAGCGCGCTCGCCGACGCCAACCCCTATCGGCTCTCCGGCGGCGAACAGCGCCGCGTCGCGCTCGCCGCCGCGCTCGCGCACCGGCCCGGCGCGCTGATGCTCGACGAGCCCACCGTCGGCCAGGACCGCCACACCTGGGCTGCCATCGCCGGATGGATGCGCGCGGCCGCGCGCTCCGGCGCCACTGCGGGCGTGTCCACCCACGATCAGACCCTGACCGACATCGCCGACCGCGAAACGCGGCTGCACCGCGGGCAGGTGGTGGCGCGATGAACGGTGTGCTGGGCAGGGTGAATCCCCTGGTGCTGGTCGCGGTGGGGCTGCTGGCCCTGATCGCCTCGCTGGGCGTGCGCTCGCTGACCTCGGCGGTGATCACCAGCTGCGTCTACGTGCTCGCCGGGTTGCTGATGCTGCCCGCGCGCTCCGGGCGTCCGATCCGGTTCGCGACCGTCCTGCTGGCCAGCGTGTCCGTCGCCTACTCGACGTGGCTGCTCGGCGGCGGGCACCTCGACGTCGCCGCCACCGCAGGCCTGCGCATCGCCGTGCTGGCGCTGCCCGGGATCGCCGTCGCACCGCTGATCGAGCCGATGGCGCTGGCCGATCAGCTCGGCCAACGCCTCCGACTCCCCCACCGGTTCGTCGTGTCGTTCGCCGCTGCGCTCCAGCGGTTCGAGCAGCTCGGCCAGACCTGGCAGCACCTGTCGCGGGCTCGCCGTTCGCGCGGGTTCGGGCCCGGTCGCGGGCCGGTCTCCCGGACCCGCCACGCCAGCTCCGTCACCTTCGGACTGCTGGTCACCACCATGCGCGAAGCCACCAGCGCCTCGATCGCCATGGACGCCCGCGGCTTCGCCCACGCCCACCGCCGCACCTGGGCGGAACCAGCGCCCTGGACCCGGACGGACACCACCGTGCTCCTGCTCGGCGCCCTGGTCGCCACTGTCCCGTACGTCGTCGAGGCGCTGATCAGCTGAAGCAGACGCCGACGCGCTGACCTGCGATGTCATCGTCTCCGCGAGGGCGCCCAAGGCCATCACCGCGCCGTCCTTCACTGCCACCGCGTTGCCGGAGCGGTAGGAGGCGAAGTCGATGTCGTGCAGCGCGTCGGTTGGTGGACGTGCATCGCGATCTGGTCGAATATGGGCATGGGGCTGGAAACGGGCAGGAATTGGTGGCGGTGGCTCGCCGCGTGCGCGCTCGTCGCCGCGGCCACCGGATGCTCCGCGGGGCGCGACGCCGCCACCGAACCGGCCGCGCCGAGCGCCCCGGCTTCGGACTCGCCGAGCGCTGACGACCAGGATCCGGGGCGGTTCGCCGCGCAGGTGATCAACCGCGCGCGGGAAGCCGGCGTCGATCCGCAGCTGGTGATGGCGATCTTGTACAACGAGTCCTACAAGCCGCACGACCCGGACACCGAACGCGCCTGGCTGCAGTTCAAACCGGACGCCGCGCTGGGCGTCGCCAACATGCACCGCGCCACCTTCGACGAGGTCAAGGCCAACCACGGCTTCACCGACCGCGATTGGCTGCAGCTCCCCGACGACCCGGACCTGGCCATCCAGGCCGCGTCCTGGTACCTGCACGACCTCTCCGCCTCGCTGCCCGATCAGCGGTCGGGCGCGCACACCACCGAGGAGCTGCTGGCAGTCGGCTACAACGCGGGCCCCGGCAACATGCGAGCCGTCGCGAAGGGCACTTCCCCGGGCCCGCAGGCGCAGAACTACCTCGACCGGCTGCACGACAACTGGGACAAGGCGGGAACCGCCGTCGCGAACCGCTAACCGCGCAGTGCCCGCGCGGTTTCGGACTCCTCGCAGGCCATGAGCTGCTGCGGCGTGCCCGCGCAGATGACGCGCCCACCTCGGCGGCCCGGGCCAGGCCCGAGGTCGATCACCCAGTCCGCGCTGCGGATCACCTCGAGGTCGTGCTCGATCACGAGCACCGTGTTGCCCTGCTCTACCAGCCGGTCCAGGACCCGGAGCAGGACTTCGGTGTCGGACAGGTGCAGGCCGGTGGTCGGCTCGTCGAGCACGTAGCAGGTGGGCCCGTCCGCGCTGGAGAGCTCCTTGGCGATCTTCAGACGCTGGCACTCGCCACCGGACAAGTCGGTCAGCGGCTGACCGAGCCGCAGGTAGCCCAGCCCCACGTCCACCAGGTCGCGCAGTGCTCGGCCGATCGCCGGTTCCGGCAGGCGGTGCACGGCGTCCGCGATGGTCAGCTCGTCGACGTCCGCAATGGACAGTCCGTCGACCGTGTGGGCCAGGACTTCAGCCGTGAACCGGCGGCCGGCGCACGCCTCGCAGACCGTCTCCTGCCCGTCCATGAAAGCCAGATCGGTGTAGATCACGCCGGCGCCCTGGCATGCTGGGCACGCACCTTCGGAGTTGGCACTGAACAGCTTCGCGCTCACGCCGTTGCGCCGCGCGAACAGCTTCCGGATCGCCGGGGCGATGCCGCAGTAGGTCAGCGGCGAGGAGCGGCGGTTGGTGCTCACCGGGCGCTGATCGACGACGGTGGCCGGATGTTGCGCAGCGAATTCCGCTGCCAGGCTGGACTTCCCGGATCCGGCGACCCCGGACAGCACCGTCAGCACCCCGGTCGGCACGTCCACGGTCAGGTCGCGCAGGTTGTTGCGGCGAGCGTTCTCGATGCGCAGCTTGCCCGTAGGAACTCGGGGCATTCGCGCTCGGATCCGGGTCCGCAGAGCACGCCCCGTCGGGGTGTCCGCGGTCGTCAACTCACCGAAGCTGCCCTCGAACACGATCCGCCCACCAGCACCGCCCGCGCCGGGGCCGAGCTCGACGATCCGGTCGGCGGCCCGCATCACGTCCGGGTCGTGCTCGACGACGAGCAGCGTGTTCCCCTTGTCCCGCAACGACTTCAGCAGTCCGATCATGGACTGCACGTCGTGCTGGTGCAGGCCGACGGTCGGTTCGTCGAACACGTACAGCATCTCGACCAGGCTGCTGCCCAAGTGCCGGACCGTCTTGATGCGCTGCGACTCACCGCCCGAGAGCGTGGTCGTCGGACGCGCCAGCGACAGGTAGCCCAACCCGATCTCGGTCAGCGCACCGAGCTTGTCCAACAGCGCCGCCACGACCGGCGCGACTCGCGGATCCCGCACCTCGCTGACGACCTCGGCCAGCTCACCGATCTCCATCCTGCTCATCTCGCCGATGGTGCGGCCGAGCACCCGCGCCTCGCGGGCCGCCTCGCGCAACCGCTCGCCGTCGCAGTCGGGGCAGCGCGCCGAGCGGGTGCACCGGCGCAGCACCGCCTGCTTGCGTTCGGACATGTTGTCGGCCGTGTGCAGGTAGATGCGCTCGAAGCGGTCGACCACGCCTTCGTAGTCCTTCGGCACGCGCAGCGCTGACCGCTGCGCTGCCTCGCGGTGGAGGAGCGCCTCCAAGTCGGCGGCGGCCCAGTCCCGCAACGGTTTCGCCACGTCGAACACGCCGAGCTCCGAGTACTGCCGGTACCAGTACTGGCCGATGCCGAAGCCGGGCAGCAGGATCGCGCCCTGCTCCAGCGTTCGGTCCAGGTCCAGGATCCGCTCGACGTCGGTGGCCAGCGTCTCCCCCAGCCCCGCGCAGGTGGGGCACATCCCGGCCGGGTCGTTGAACGAGAAGTGGTTGGACTCGCCGACGTGCGGTTCGCCCACCCGCGAGAACAGCAACCGCAGGTAGGTGAACGCGTCGGTGGTGGTGCCGACCGTCGACCGCGCGTTGCCGCCCAGCCGCTTCTGGTCGATCAGCACCACCGGCGAGAGCCCGCCCACCTCGGCGTCGGGGCGGCTCCACCTCGGCAGGCGGTTGCGCACGAACGGCGGGTAGTTCTCGTTCACCTGGTAGCCGGCTTCGGCCGCGATCGTGTCGAAGACCAGCGAGGACTTGCCCGAACCGGACACTCCGGCGAACACCACCAGTTCACCGCGCGGCAGGTCGAGGTCGAGGTCCTTCAGGTTGTGCGTGCGGGCGCCGCGGATGCGGATCGTCGAGCTCATACCGCGACGCTACGAACAGATGTGGCCGGATCCTGACCGCGATTCGGGGATGATGGGGTCATGAGCGATGTCACCCGGCGCCTGCTCGAACTGCTCGCCCACCTGCAGACCGGCCGCCGCTTCAGCGGTCCGGAGCTGGCCTCGCGGCTGCAGACCAGCCCGCGCACGGTGCGGCGCGACGTGGAGCGGTTGCGCGACTACGGCTATCCGGTCATGACCCAGCCGGGGCCGGGTGGCTTCTACCAGCTCGCCGCGGGCCGGGCGTTGCCGCCGATGGTGTTCGACGACGAGGAGGCCGTCGCGACCGTGGTCGGTCTCGGCGTGCTAGCGGCCAGCGCACCGCCGGACACCGACGCAGGAGGTATCGGCTCGGCGGCCGACCGCGCGTTCGGCAAGATCGACCAGTTCCTGCCGAAGCGGTTGCGGGCCCGGGCCACCGCCGTGCGCGCCACGCTCGAAGCGGCCTCGCAGACGGCCCCGCCGATCAACGCCGACGCGCTTGCCACGCTGGCCGCCGCCGCGGATCACCACGAGTACGTCACCTTCAGCTACACCACCCGCGACGGCACCACGTCGCAGCGCCGCATCGAGCCCTACCGGCAGGTGCACCTCCACCTGCGCTGGTACCTGCTGGCCTGGGACCGCGACCGGGCGGACTGGCGCACCTTCCGGCTCGACCGGATCAGCGACATCGCCGTCCCCGGCACCCGGTTCGCACCGCGCCCGCTGCCGGCGGAGTCCGCCGCCGAGTACCTGCGCGGGAAGCTCGCCGAGCCCCGCCACCGCGCCGTCGTCACCGTCCACTCCCCTGCGCCCAAGGTCGCCGACGTGCTGAAGTTCTCCGACTGCGCCATCGAACCGCTGGACCAGGAGCGCTGCCGGATCACGACCTGGGTCGACTCCTTCGAATGGCTGGTGCTCAACCTCGCCTTCTTGGACGCGGACTTCACCATCGAAGAGCCCGAGCAGTTCCGGACCCGCTGCCGCCAACTGGCCCACCGCCTCGACCTCGCGGCGCACGACCCGGAATGACCCGGCGCCCCAACGACTTTCCCGTCGCGTCTGACCGGACGCCGGCGGCTCAGCAGCGGTTACCGTGAGTCTTTTGGGTCGCTGGGGCAGCCCAAAAGACTCACGGATCCGGACGACTGGACGCAGATCAGGTCCGCTCGGCGAAGAAGGTCCGCAGGGCGGTGGCTGTTCGGGCGGGTTGTTCTTCTGGCACGTAGTGGTCGCACGGAAGTGCTTGGCCCCGCACGTCTTCGGCGTGGTCCTGCCAGACCTGGAGCACGTCGTAGTTTCGGCCGACGAAGCTGTGCTCACCCCACAGCGCCAGCACCGGGCAGGTGATGGTGCGGGCCGAATCGGCTTCGTCGTGCTCGAGGTCGATCGACGCGGCCGCTCGGTAGTCGGCGCAGGACGCGGCGATCGCGGCCGGATCGGAGAAGCAGCGCACGTAGTCGGCCACCGCGGCCGGGTCGAACGGCGTTCCGCCGTGGTGGCGCGCCGACATCCGCGCCTTGATCCAGAACTCCGGGTCCCCGCCGATCAACCGCTCCGGGATGCCGCCGCCCGCGGCGAGGAAGAACCAGTGGTAGTAGCCGAGTCCGAACTCCTTGTCCGCGTGCTCGAACGCGTGGCGCGTCGGCACGATGTCCAGCACCGCGAGCGCGGACACCGCCTCGGGGGCGTCCAGCGCCAGCCTGTGGCCGACCCGGCCGCCGCGATCGTGCCCGGCCACGCCGAAGCGCTCGAAGCCGAGCGCCCGCATGACGAGCAGCTGGTCCCGCGCCATCGCGCGCTTCGAGTACTCCGCGTCGTCCGGCCCCGGAGCGGGCTTGTCGCTGTCTCCGTAACCCCGCAGGTCGGTGAGCACGACGGTGTGCTCGGCGGCGAGCGCAGGAGCGACGTGGTGCCAGATCAGGTGGGTCTGCGGATATCCGTGCAGGAGGAGCAACGGCGGGCCATCACCACCCACCGCGCAGTTGATGCGGACCCCGTCGGCGTCGACGGTCTGCTGCTCGAAGGAACTGGTCAGCGGGACACCCATCTGGTCTCCTCCTGGTCGTGGTGGATCGGCCCGGCTCAACGGCCGACGAACTCCAGTACGGTACGGGTGAACTCCTCGGTGGTGGCCGTGCCGCCGAGGTCCGGCGTGCGGACCCCGGTGCGCGCCAGCGCCGCGGCCATCGCCTGCTCGACCTCGGCTGCCGCCTCCGGGTGGTCGAGGTGGTCGAGCAGCATCGCTGCGGTCCAGATCGCGCCCAGCGGGTTGGCGATCCCCCGGCCGGCGATGTCCGGCGCGGAACCGTGCACCGGCTCGAACATCGACGGGAACTCGCGCTCCGGGTTGATGTTCGCGGCCGGCGCGATCCCGATGCCGCCCGCGACCGCCGCGGTCAGAACGCTGAGGATGTCGCCGAACAGGTTGGATCCGACGATCACGTCGAACCGGGCCGGATCGAGCACCACCTTGGCGCACAACGCGTCGATGTGCTCGGACGCCCAGGTGACGTCCGGGTGGGACGCGGCTCGTTCGGCGACCACTTCGTCCCAGAACGGCAGGGTGTGCACGATGCCGTTCGACTTCGTGGCCGAGGTGAGCTCGCCCCGGCGCTCCCGGGCGAGGGAGAACGCGAAGTCGACCACGCGGGTGATCCCGGGGCGGGTGAACACCTAGCGCCACGTGCAGATGTGCCTCCGGGAGCAGTTCGAGCACCCGCGCACCGGCGAACGGCCCCGTCAGCGCTGGCCACCACGACGAACCGCTGGCGGCCGAGCGGGGTCACCGCCACCCCAACCTCGGCCACCGCTTCGGTGCTGGCGAGCACCCCCAGCTCCGTCACCCCGCTGCGGACCATCTCCAGGACACCGCCGGCGGTGAAGGCCGCCTTGATGCTCACCGAAAGCCCGGCGTGCCGTTCGGCGAAAGTCCGGACGAGCCCGCTCAACGGCTCGACCGCCTGCGAGGGCATCGCAGCTACCTCGACCCGCCCGACGGCCAGGTCGGCGACCGATTCCACGCTGGCCCGCGCGGTCTCCAGACCCCGCACCACCTGCCGGGCCGGTTCGATCAGCGCGCGGCCGGCGTCGGTGAGCACCAGTCGGCGGCCGATGCGGTGGAACAACTCCTGCCCCAGGTCGCGCTCCAACGCACGAATGGCCTGGGATAGCGAGGGTTGTGCGATGTGCAGCGCCACCGCGGCCCGGTTCACCCCGCCGTGGTCGACCACCGCCAAGAAGTACCCAGCTGCCGCGCGTCCACGACCCCGCATCCTCGCACCAGCCGGGAATTCGCCGCCGGGCCCGGACCTCGGATCAGGTGCCGACGACGTCGGTGGTCATGGCGCGAGCGCTGCCCAGGTAGTTGGCCGGATCGCAGAGCTCGTCGATGCGGCTCTCACCGAGCTGCGCGACGAGGTCGGGATGGCGGCGCAGCTCGTCGGCGAGATCGGCACCGGTCTCGATCGCGTTGCGGCATGCGTCGTAGACGACTTCGTGCGCGCGCTGGCGACCGAGCACCGGGGCGACGGCCATCATGACCGCCTCGGCGACGATGAGCCCCCCGGTGAGCGCGGTGTTGGACCGCATCCGGTCGACGTCGACCTCCAGTCCGCCGAGCATGAACTCGGCCTGGTGCAGCGAAGCCGCCACGAGCTGGAACGCCTCCGGGACGGTGGCCCATTCGACGTGCCAGGGTCCGGTGGCGCGTTCGAAGTCCTGCATCAGCGCATCGAGCATCGTGGCGGCTCGGTCGCGCAGGAGTTTCGCGGCAGCGACCATCAGCTCGCTGGAGATCGGGTTGCGCTTCTGCGGCATGGTCGAGCTCGCGCCCCGGCCCGGCACGAAGGGTTCGGCGAGCTCGCCGAACTCCGACGAGCACATCATCATCACGTCCCATCCGATCTTGCCCAGCGATCCGCCGATCGCGGCCAGCAGCGAGACGAGCTCGTTGAGCCCGTCCCGGGCCACGTGCCAGGTGATCTCGGGATCGCGCAGTCCGAGCTCGGCGGCGAGCGCGGCGCGTACGGCGAGCCCGTCGGAGCCGGTCCCGAGCGAGGCGAGCGTTCCGGCAGCGCCACCGAACTGGACCATGAGGTCGCGTTCGCGGGCCTGGGCAAGCCGCTCGCTGTGCCGGTCCAGCGCCGAAACCCACACCGCAGCGCGGAATCCGAACGTCACCGGCAACGCGTGCTGGAGGTGGGTGCGACCGGCCGTCACGGTGTCGACGTGCTCGGCGGCGAGGCGGCGCAGCGCGGCGCGCACCCGGTCGAGAGCCGCGGCGACGAGGTCGAGCCCGTCTCGGCACTGCAGCATCGTGGCGGTGTCCATGATGTCCTGCGTGGTGGCTCCCCAGTGCAGGTAGCCGCCCGCCTCGCCGCACTGCTCCGCGAGCTGGGTGACCAGCGGCAGCACCGGGTAGCCGACATTCTCGGTGTCGGCCCGGAGCCGCTCGTGGTCCAGCGCGTCCGGGCGGACCGAGTCGCTGATCACCTGCGCGGCTTCGTGCGGCACGATGCCGACCTTGGCCTGGGCTCGGGCCAGCGCGGTCTCGGTGTCGGTCATGCGCTGGACGAAGGTTGCGTCGCTGAAGACCTCGCGCATCTGCGCGGTCGAGAACATCTCGCGGTAGAGGAAGGAATCGAAGACCGTGCTGTTCACTGTGGACTCCCGGAGTTAGTGGCGGTGGCGGGCACCTCGGCGGACGGTTCCAGTTCCGGGGCGTCGTCGTCCCGGTCGAGCGAGGACGGGTCGGCGAGCACCTCGCGCAGGCGCGCCCGGTCGAGGTCTCCGTTCCAGCGGGCGATGACCGCGGTGGCCACGACGTTGCCGAAGGTGTTGCAGGTGGCGGTGGCCATCGACATGACGCGGTAGACGCCGAACAGGATCGCGACGCCCTCGATCGGGAGGTAGCCGGTGGCCGTCACCGTCGAGGCGAACACCACGAACGTGCCGCCGGAGACGGTAGCCGCGCCCTTGGACGTCAGGAGCATGATCACCAGCAGGCCGAGCTGCTGCTCGAAGCCCATCGGGATGCCGTAGGCGTTGGCCAGGAACAGCGTGCACAGCGCCATGTAGATCGAGGTGCCGTCGAGGTTGAACGCGTAGCCGGTGGGCATCACCAGGCCGACCGTCTGGCGGGACAACCCCATCCTCGGCAGCTTCTTGAGCAGACCGGGCAGTCCTGCCTCCGACGAAGCGGTGCCGAGCACCAGGGTCAGCTCGGTGCGGACCGCGCGCAGCAGCCGGAAGACGTTGATCCCGGCGGTGAGGCAGATCCCGCCGAGGACCACGACGATGAACAGGATCACCACGATCCAGTACTGCGCCACGAGCTCGGCCAGGGCCAGCAGCATCGCCGATCCGTTGGTGCCCACCGAGTAGGCGATCGCGCCGAAGGTCCCGATCGGTGCCAGGCGCATGATCACGTTGATCAGGGCGAAGAAGCCTTCGGAAGCGGTCTCCAGCCCTGCGGTGAAACGCGCCTGGACCGCGGGGGCGAGGGTGAGCACCCCGATGCCGAGCAGCACCGCGACCACCACGACCTGCAGCAGGTGGCCCGAGCTGAACGCGCCGACGAAGTTGTCCGGCACGACCGCGGCGAGGAATCCTCCGTCGTCGCCCCCACCGGCCGGTGCCCCGCCGGTCGGATGCGCGCCGCTGAGGGCACCTGCGCCTGCGCCGACGCCCGAGAGGTTGCCGGCCAGCATGCCGAGCAGGAGCGCGACCGTGGAGACGACCTCGAAGTAGATCAGGGCGATCAGCCCGGTGCGGCTGGCCTTCTTCAAGTCCCCGGCCGCGGCGATCCCCATCACGACGGTGAGGAAGACCAGGGGTGCGACACCGATCTTGATCAGGTCGAGGAACGTGTCCCCGACGACCTTGAGCCGCGCCGAGAACGCCGGGAACAGCGCGCCGACCGCGATCCCGAGGACGATCGAGATCAGGACTTGGTTGCCGATGCTGGTGTACCAGCGCGATCTGCGCTTCCGGCGGCCGCTCGCGAGGAGCTCTTCCGCTGATTTCATCGTACACCTCTTTGTGTCTAGACACATTTATGTCTAGACACAAAATGGCCGGACGTGGCCCGGATGTCAATGGGTGTCTTGCACCCTGGGCCTAGGCGGACCCGGACCGGACGAGCGTCGTGCGGTAGCTGAAGGTGTCGCCGGGGTGCACGCCGACCGTGGTCTCGAACAGGTCGCCGGTCGCGTCGTAGTAGTGCCGGACGAACTCCAGCGCCGGGCTGCCCGGTGGCAGCCCGAGCGCTTCCGCAGGCTCGGCCGGGAGCGCGATGGCTCGGACCCGCTGCACGACCCGGTGCGTCGAGCGACCGGTCCGCTCCCGGAGGAGATCGCTGATCAAACGCGTGCTCTTGTCGAGGTCGTCGGCGACGGCCGCGGCGTCGTCCGGCGAGAGGTAGACCTGCGACCAGGAAACGGCCGAAGTGTCCGGTGCCCGCCGGACGGTGGTCAGCCGAGCGAGCACCGCACCGGGCGGCAGGTCCGCGGTCGCGGCGAGCTCGGACCCGACGGTGACCTCCTCGGATGCGGTGACCTCGCGGACCGCGTCCCGTCCGTACTGGACCAGCTCCTCGAGACTGCCCAACGACGTGTCGAACCGCTGCACCGGCGTGAGCCGCTCGACGCGGGTGCCGTCCCCCTTGCGCCGGGAGACCAGGCCCCGGGCCTCCAACTCGCGCAGCGCGTTGCGCAACGTCTCGCGGGAGACCTCGAACGACGACGCCAGCTCGGGCTCGGGAGGCATGCGCTCACCAACCGCCCACCGCTGCGCTGCGATCTCCTCCGCCAGATCCCGAGCGATCTGCAGGTAGCGCGGCTCCTTGTTCCCGTTGACAGCACGAACCTCCATGCTCGTCATCGTCGCACGCCCCATGGCGCAGGTGATCGGCAAGCAGCGCGCCGCAGTCAGGTGAGGGCGGTGACGATCATCGTGATCATGACGATCACCAGGAGGGCGACGTAGGCGATCGCGTGCACCCGGTCGGGGATCTTGCCGACCAGGCGCTTGGTCAGCGCGATGGTCGGCAGGGAGCCGCAGAGCAGGATCGCTCCGACCACGAAGTTGACGTGGCCGATCTGGCCCGGGTAGGTCGCCGTCGGCGTGGCCAGGGCGTAGACCGCGGTCCCGGCGACGGCGACCGGGATGCCCGGCCAGCAGCGTGGCGATGAACGGTGCGGTGCCGCCGAGCAGCATGTTGGTCACGTT
>NZ_JBEOVY010000074.1:0-25985 GCF_040295745.1 Saccharopolyspora sp. NPDC002686 | reverse complement strand
TTGCTCGGTCGGACAGCGGCGCCGTGTACTTCCTCTACTCCGCCGGGCAGGGCGGGCTGACCGGGATCTGGCAGATCCGGCCGACATCGCCGCGACCGACCGGGCGATCCTGGACCTGTTCGGCGAGGACGAGCACCTGGCCCGGTGGATCCGGCTGGCGGGGGAGAAGGTCTCGTTCCAGGGACTGCCCGCGCGGATCTGCTGGCTCGGCTACGGCGAGCGCGCTGCTGCTGGTGAGCGGTTCAACGAGATGGTGGCCTCCGGCGAGCTCAAGGCGCCGGTGGTGCTCGGCCGCGACCACCTGGACTGCGGATCGGTGGCCTCGCCGTACCGGGAGACCGAGGCGATGGCCGACACCTCGGACGCGGTGGCCGACTGGCCGCTGCTGAACGCGCTGGTCAACACGGCTTCCGGGGCGACGTGGGTGTCGCTGCACCACGGTGGCGGGGTCGGCATGGGGCGCTCGCTGCACGCCGGGCAGGTCACCGTCGCCGACGGCACCGAGCTGGCCGGGCGGAAGCTGGCGCGGGTGCTGACCAACGACCCCGGCATGGGGGTGATCCGCCACGTCGACGCGGGTTACCAGCGCGCCGAGCAGGTCGCGGCGGAGCGCGGCGTCCGCACGCCGCTGGTGACGTGATTTTCGGAGCAGGCATGCGTCGTTGCTGGTCAAGGACCGTGAGCACTTTGGGGTGCTATAGCGCCTCAAAGTACTCACGGGTCTCCACCTGCGGAAATGCACCGGTCAGCCTTAGGCGAGTGGGAAGGGGTCGTGGTGGTCACACCTGATGCGTTGTTGGCGGCGATCGACGGAGTCGGTGCTGATCGGAGGCGTGGCGGGTATTCGCGGCACGTCTTCGACGACGCCGAGCGGGAGCTGCGCGAGTGGTTCGTCGAGCAGGCCGAGGCCCGAGACCTGCGGGTGACGACCGATCGCAACGCCAACATCTGGGCGTGGTGGGGCGATCCGGGCGACGACGCGGTGGTCACCGGCAGCCACCTGGACTCGGTGCCCGGCGGCGGCGCCTTCGACGGACCGCTGGGCGTGGTCAGCTCGCTGAGCGCCGTGGATCTGCTGCGGGCGAAGGGTTTCCGCCCGCGGCGGCCGCTGGCGGTGGTGGTGTTCGCGGAGGAGGAGGGCGGCCGTTTCGGCGTGCCGTGCCTGGGTTCGCGGCTGCTGGCCGGGACCATCGACGCCGACCGCGCCCGCGCGCTGCGCGACCCGAGCGGCGTCACCTTCGCCGAGGCGATGAGCTCCTTCGGCGCGGACCCGTCCCTGGTGGGGCGGGACGAGGAGGCGCTGCGGCGCATCGGCCAGTTCGTCGAGCTGCACGTGGAGCAGGGGCGCGGGCTGATCGACCTGGACCGGTCGGTCGCGGTGGCCTCCTCGATCCTGGCGCACGGCCGGTGGCGGTTCCGGTTCAGCGGCCAGGGCAACCACGCTGGCGCGACGCTGCTGGCCGACCGGCGGGATCCGATGCTGCCCGCCGCGCAGCTGGTGGTGGAAGCGCGCCGGGCCGCCGGGGCGGTCGCCGACGGCCGGGCGACGGTCGGCAGGTTGGTGCCGACCCCGGGCGGCACCAACGTCATCGCGTCCACTGTGGACGTGTGGTTGGACGCGCGGTCGCCGCTGGACGCGGGAACCCGCTCCATGGTGGCGGATCTGACCGGCGCAGCCCAGGAGCTCGCCGCCGCCGAGGGCTGCCAGGTGGAGGTCGTCGAGGAGTCCTACGGCGACACCGTGCACTTCGACCCGGCGTTCCGCGACCAGCTCAGCGGCCTGCTGGGCGACGTTCCGGCGCTGGCCACGGGAGCCGGGCACGACGCGGGCGTCCTCGCCGCCGAGGTGCCGACCGCGATGCTGTTCGTGCGCAACCCGACCGGTATCAGCCACGCCCCGGAAGAGCACGCCGAAGCCGACGACTGCACCGAAGGCGCGCACGCGCTCGCGCGCGTCCTGGAACGCTTGGCGGGGTGAAGCCGTGACGACCTACTGGTGCGAATGGGCCTGGCTGCCGTCGGGCCCGCAGGCGGACGTGCGGTTCGACGTCGACGGCGGTCGGATCACCGCGGTGGCGGTCGGCGTTCCGGCCGGTGACGCCGAGCGGCTGCCGGGGATGGTGCTGCCCGGTCTCGCCAACGCCCACTCGCACGCCTTCCACCGCGCGCTGCGCGGCTGGCACACCGGTGCGCGCGGCACCTTCTGGACCTGGCGCGAGCAGATGTACCAGGTGGCGGAGGCGCTCGACCCGGACAGCTACTACCAGCTCGCGCGAGGCGTGTACGCGGAGATGGCGCTGGCCGGGATCACCTGCGTCGGCGAGTTCCACTACCTGCACCACGCGGAGAACGGCACCCGCTACGCCGATCCGAACGCGATGGGCGAGGCTTTGGTGCAGGCGGCGCGGGACGCGGGAATCCGGATCACGCTGCTGGACACCTGTTATCTGGCAGGCGGTTTCGGCCGCGAGCTGGAAGGTGTGCAGCTGCGGTTCTCCGATCGGGACGCGGCGGGCTGGGCAGCCCGGGTAGGAGAGTTCACTGTGGACGGTGACGGGATCCGCCTCGGCGCTGCGGTGCATTCGGTCCGCGCGGTGCCGAGCGAGCAGATCCCGGACGTCGTCGACTGGGCGCGTCGCAAGCCGCTGCACGTCCACCTGTCCGAGCAGCGCGCCGAGAACGATGCCTGCCTCGCCGCGCACGGCTGCACGCCGACGCAGCTGCTGGAATCGCGCGGCGCGCTCGGCCCGGACACCACCGCCGTCCACGCCACCCACCTCGCCGCCGACGACGTGGCGCTGCTGGGCGGCAGCGGGACCGGGGTCTGCTTGTGCCCGACGACGGAAGCGGACCTGGCCGACGGCATCGGTCCCGCCCCGGCGCTGCGGGCCGCCGGCAGCGGGCTGTCGATCGGCAGCGACGGGCACTCGGTGATCGACCCGTTCGCCGAAGTCCAGGCGATCGAGTCGTACCAGCGGCTGGACGCCGAAACCCGCGGCCACTTCAGCGCCGGAGAACTGCTCGACGCGGCAGCCGAATCCGGCCACCGGTCCCTCGGCTGGGCCGATGCCGGTCGGCTCGAAGTCGGAGCCCGCGCCGACTTCGTCGCCATCGACGTCGGTTCGACCCGCCTGGCGGGAACCGAGCCCGGGGCGGTCCCGGCCGTCGCGCGGGCCGACGACGTGCGCGAGGTGGTCGTGGACGGTCAACGCATCGTGCGCGACCGGGCGCACTGCGCGGTCGATGCGGCGCGGGAGCTCCGCGATTCCATCAACGACCTGCGCAAACCCCGATGAACAGCAAGTACTAGGAGCAAGGACCAGCAAGCGATGGCAACCACTGTTATTACTGGAATCGGCGAGCTGACCACGAACGACGACGAACTGGGCACGCTCACCGACGCCGCCCTGGTCCTCGACGGCGACCGCGTCGCCTGGGTCGGATCCGCATCGGACGCTCCGGACGCCGACGAGCGGGTCGACGTCGACGGCCGCGCGGTCCTGCCGGGCTGGGTCGACAGCCACAGCCACCTCGTGTTCGCCGGCGACCGCACCAGCGAGTTCGCCGCCCGCATGGACGGCAAGCCCTACCAGGCGGGCGGGATCGCGGTGACCGTCGGCGCCACCCGCGCCGCCACCGACGAGGAGCTGGCCGCGAACCTGCGCGCGCACCTCGACGAAGCCGCCGCGCAGGGCACCACCTGCATGGAGACCAAAACCGGCTACGGCCTGACGGTCGCCGACGAACTGCGCTCGGCGAAGGTCGCCGCCGAGGCCGACGAGGTGACCTTCCTCGGCGCGCACCTGGTGCCGCCGGGCGAGGACGCGGACAGCTACGTGGACCTGGTCTGCGGCGAGATGCTCGACGCGGTGGCCCCGCACGTGGGCTGGTGCGACGTCTTCTGCGAGCACGGCGCGTTCGACGAGGCCCAGTCCCGCCGGGTGCTGGAGGCGGCGAAGGCCCGCGGCCTCGGCCTCCGGGTGCACGGCAACCAGCTCCAGCAGGGCCCCGGCGTGAAGCTCGCCGTCGAGGTCGGCGCGGCGAGCGTTGACCACTGCACCTACCTGAACGAGTCCGATGTGGACGCGCTGGCCGGTTCCGACACGGTCGCGACGCTGCTGCCGGCGTGCGACCTCTCGACCCGCCAGCCGCTCCCGGACGCCCGAGCGCTGCTCGACGCTGGTGCGACGGTGGCCCTGGCCGCCAACTGCAACCCCGGCTCGTCCTACACCTCGTCGATGGCCTTCTGCGTGACCACGGCGGTCCTGCAGATGCGCATGACCATCGACGAAGCGATCCGCGCGGCAACCCTCGGCGGAGCGAAGGCCCTGCGCCGCAACACCGGCGAAGGAGCGGTCGGCGTCCTGCGCGAAGGCGCCCGCGCCGACGTGCACGTCCTCAACGCGCCCAGCACGACCTGGCTCGCCTACCGCCCGGGCGTCCCGCTCACCCAGGCGGTCTGGCGCAAGGGCAACCGGGTGCGGTGATCCGGGTCAGCACGGGCGCTTCCGCAGCAGGCCCTTGGGCGTTGGTGGACTGGCGAGCAGGGGCCAGCAGGCCAGGGTGAGGAACACGAGCACGGCCAGCGGCGGGCCGAGGGTGCGGTCGACCTGCGCCCAGCCCAGTGCGGAGTCGTCCAGGTGCACCTGGTTCGCGACCACCGGGATCCGCCACCAGGCCAGCGAAAGCACGTAAACCACCTGGCTCACCACGCCGAGCGCCAGTGCGACCCTCGCGCTGCGAACTCGCAGCGCGAGGTCCACTGCGCGGTCGGCGCTGAACGATCGCGTCGTGGACACCCGCAGCACCACCGCGACGGCGAGCAGAACCGCTGCGGTCGCCACCAGCGGCGCGACGGTCGGGATCGGGCGTTGCGCGATACCGGGGTTCGAGGTGTTGGTGCTGGCCAGCGCGGACGTTGCGAGGTCCTCCGCGGGCAGGTCGATGATCCCGACGACGATCGTGGTCAGCAGCGCGACGCCGTACAGCACGGCACCCCATCGCGGGATGAGCGAGAACAGCGGGTGCCGCACGGGTGGTGCGTGCTTGCTGGTCGGGAGTGCCAGCAGCTCGGCGATTGCTGCGGCGAACAGCAGTGCTGCTGGGAACGAGGTCATCCCGTCCCGGTCGCCCCCGGTCATCAGCACGGAGACGCCGGCCATTCCGGTGAGCAGGAACGGGTAGCAGATCCACCGCAGTCGCCGGTAGTGCAGCGCCATGGTGATCTGGGTGTCCGACGGTTCGGGCACGCCCCACTTGACCAGGAGCTTGCGTCCGCGCTCGGGGTTCGACCAGAGCACGGCGACGACGGCTTGGGCGACCAGGAAGTAGATCAGCAGGTTCACGTCGTTTCCGCCCGTCCGTGGAGAAATCCCTTGGGAGACCGAGGTTTCGCGATCAGGGGCCAGGAGATCAGGGTGGCGAGGATGAACGGTGTCAGCAGCGTTCCGCTGGCGTAGTTGAGCTGGCGTGCCCAGTCCATTGTGGAGTCATCTATCACCATCTGGACGCGCAAGGCGATCGCCGGGATCCACCACCAGGCCAGCGGAAGCACGTACACCGCTTGGCTCACCAAGGCGAGCGCGAGCGCGACCCGTGCGCTTCGGGTTCGCAGCGCGAGGTCCACCGCGGGGTCGGCGCTGAAGGACCGTGTTGTGGAGAACCGCAGCACCACCGCGAGGGCCAGCAGGATTACCGCGGTCGCCACCAGCAGGAAGCTGATCGAAGTGATCGGTTCGCGGCCTTCTGGAGGGCGGGTCAGCGCGGACCTCGCGAGGTCCGCCGCGGACAGGTCGACGATCCCGAGGACGATCGTGGTCAGCAGCGCGATGCCGTACAGCACGGCGCCCCATCGCGGGATGAGCGAGAACAGCGGGTGCCGAACAGGTGGTGCGTGCTTGCTGGTCGGGAGTGCCAGCAGCTCGCTGATGGCTGCGGACAGCAGCAGCGCCGCCGGGATCGAGAGGATCTCGTAGCTTTCGAGCTGGACCACCCAGTCGGTGACCAGAGCCGCTGCGGCGATCAAGAACGGGTAGCACGCCCATCGCAGCCGCCGGTAGTGCAGGGCCGTCTTGACCTGGGGTTCCGACGGTTCGGGCACGCCCCACTTGACCAGGAGCTTGCGGCCGCGCTGGGTGTCGGTCCAGAACCGGCCCCTGCGGTTGGGTGGACTGGCGAGCATCGGCCAGCAGGCCAGCGTGCCGTACAGGAGTACGACCAGTGGAAGGGTGGCGATGCCGTCGACCTGGTGCGCCCAGTCCACTGCGGAGTCGTTCGGTGGTGAACCCCATTTGCCGGCGATCGCCGGGATTCGCCAATAAGCCAGCGGGAGCGCGTAGAACACTTGGCTCACCGCGCCGAGCGCCAGTGCGACCCTCGCGCTCCGGACGCGCAGTGCGCGGTCCACTTCGGAATCCGCGCTGAACGATCGCGTCGCGGACATCCGCAGCACCACGGCGACGGCCAGCAGGACCACCGCGGTCGCCACCAGCGGGACGACGAACGGCACGTGCTGCGCGAACGGGCTGTCCTCGCCGGTGGCGATGTTGTCGGCCAGCATGGACGTCGCGTACTGCGCCACGGACAGATCGACGAATCCGAGGACGATCGTGGTCAGCACCGTAATGCCGTAGAACGCCACGCCCCACTTCGGGACGAGCGAGAACAAAGGGTGCCGCACGGGCGGCGCGTGCCGGCTCGTCGGGAGTGCCAGCAGCTCGGCGATCGCTGCGGAGAGCAGCAGTGCCACCGGGATCGAGAGGCTCGAGTAGTCGTCGTCCCCGAACGCCCAGTCGGTGACCAGAGCTGTGCCGGCGAGCAGGAACGGGTAGCACGCCCATCGCAGCCGGCGGTAGTGCAGGGCCGTCTTGACCTGGGGTTCCGAGGGTTCGGGCACGCCCCACTTGACCAGGAGCTTGCGGCCGCGCTGGGTGTCGGTCCAGAACACGGCGACGACGGCCAGCACGGCGAGGGCCGCGAGCAGCATCCGCAAAACATCTCCGAACGTCCGTGGTTACGGCGTGCAGCGTAGTGATCAACTCGAACCCGCGATGGCGGTTCGCGACATCCCGTCTCCGCAACGGTCATCTTCGGTGGACGCTTGACCTCTAGTTAAGTCGAGATTGAAAGGTGGTTCCACCTGCTAGGGAAGGAACTGGGAATGCGAGCGGTAGAGGTGACGAGGTTCGGTGGGCCGGAAGTGCTGGCAGCGGTCGACGCCGCCGATCCGGTGCCGGGTCCCGGGCAGGTGGTGGTGCGGATGTCCGCGGTGGACGTCATCTTCCTCGACGCGCAGCTGCGCAGCGGGTGGGGACGGGAGTTCTTCGGGCTGAAGCCCCCGTACGTGCCCGGTGATGGGGTGGCCGGCGAGGTCGTCTCCGCCGGGGCGGACGTCGACGAGTCCTGGCTGGGGCGGACAGTCGTCGCCAGCGCTGGGCGGGGCACCTACGCCGAGCTGGTCGCCGTGGACGAAGCAGCACTGATCCCGGTGCCGGACGGCCTGACCGCGCAACAGGCGGTTTCGCTCCTGCACGACGGGACGACGGCGATGTGGCTGTTCGAAGCCGCCCGCATCCAGTCCGGCGAACAGGTCCTGATCACGACGGCGGCCGGGGGAGCGGGCTCGCTGCTGGTGCAGTTGGCGTTCGCCGCCGGTGCCCGGGTCGTCGGTTTGGCGCGGGGCGAGGCGAAGCTGGGGCTGGTGCGATCGTTCGGGGCGGACGCGGTGGACTACACCGCCCCCGACTGGCTCGACCAGGTGCGCGAGCTGACCGGTGGGGTGGACGTCGTCCTCGACGGCGCCGGTGGCCGGACTGGCAGCGCGGTGATCGGTGTCGTCAACGACCGCGCCCGGATCTTCGCCTACGGAGCCCCCGGTGGTGAGTTCGCCGAGTTCGACCAGGCGGAGGTGCGGCGGCGCGAGTTGGAAGTGACCGGGTTGCTCGACGTGCAGCCGGGGGAGGCGGAGAAGCGAGAGCTGGCCGCGCGCGCTTTGTCAGCGGCCGTGGCCGGCCGGTTCGAGTCGACCATCGGCCGGACGTTCCCGCTGGCCCGCGCGGCTGAGGCGCACGCCGCGGTCGAAGCCCGCACCGCTCCGGGCCGAACCCTGCTGCTCGGGTGACATCCGGGTGTTGGACGCGGCGCGGCGACGCGTCAAGCTGTGCGGAGCAACTGCGGAGGAGGAGTTCCGTGCACGCAGCTCACCTGGTCGTCGCGTCCGTCACGATCCTGCTCAACGCCGGCATCGCGGCCGCCGACTTCGCCCGGGCGAAGTTCGTCCTCGCCAACTCGGCGGCCGTGCAGGTGCCGCAGTCGTGGTTGCCGAAGCTCGGCGCGCTCAAAGCCGCTGGCGCGCTCGGGCTCCTGATCGGCCTGCTGGGCATCCGGTTCATCGGCATCGCCGCAGCCGTCGGGCTCGTCCTGTTCTACATCGGCGCGATCATCGCCCACGTGCGCGCCCGGCAGTACCGCACGATCGTCGGGCCCGGTCTCTTCCTGGCGTTCGCCGTCGCCACGCTGGTCCTCGACCTCGCGTCGTGCCCGCGCGCGTAAGCACACTCCCGCCCGCAACTTGATGGAGATAACGGACAAATTCGATCAAGTTTTTGTTCGTTCCGGACAACAGCTGTGACTCGTGGCTCGGCCATCCTCGGTCTGGAACGCCGGTGTCGAAACACGGGAGGGCTGGTCATGGTCTGCGTAACCGCGCACGTCCGCTGTGATCGGCGCGTACCCGGTGACCTCCGGCCGATGCGATGCAGCTGCTCGCGGCGAGGGAAATCCACAGCCCGCTGAGCGCCCGCCGATTTCGGCCCCAGGGAGAACGCGCACCGGCCGCCAGATCGGCCGAAGAGGCATCCCCGCGCACCCGAACGTTGCGAGTCGAACGCGTCCGAACCGATCGAAACACGAGGTAACCATGACCACTGCTCAACCCCGCTGGCTGACCAGGGAAGCGCACGACCGGCTGCGCGCCGAGCTCGACGACCTGCTCGCCCGCCGCGCCGAGGGCAGTGGCGACGAGGCCGACCCGCTGACCGAGGAGGGGCAGCGGCGCGCCCGGATCCGCGAGATCCAGGAGCTGCTGCGGAACGCGGTGGTCGGTGAAACCCCGCCGGACGACGGCGTCGCCGAGCCCGGCATGGTCCTCACCGTCCGCTTCGACGACGGCGAGACCGAGACGTTCCTGCTCGGCGCGCGCGACGGTGCCGATGACGACCTCGACGTCTACTCGCCGGAATCGCCCCTCGGCGCCGCGCTGACCGGAGCCCGCCAGGGCGAAACGCGGACCTACGACGTCCCCAACGGCGGAACGGCCGAGGTGACGCTCGTGCGCGCGGTGCCCCACGGGCAGCACCGCTGAGCGGTTCGGCGTGTACGCGGGCACGTTCTCGATCGTTGCCCACGACGTGGCCGCCGGCTGCGCGGGTGTCGCGATCAGCACCTGCATGCCGGCGATCGGGTCGTTGGCCGTGCACGCGCGCGCCGATTCCGGAGCCGTCGCGACCCAGGCGCTGATCAACCCGCTGCTCGGGATCGACGGCCTGGAACTGCTCCGGACCCACTCGGCCGAGGAGGCGCTGGGCAAGCTCCTCGCTTCGGACCCGGGCGCGGAGTCCCGCCAGGTGATCGTCGTGGACCGGTGTGGTCGCGCTGCGGCCCACACCGGTCCGGAAACGCATCCGTGGCGCGGCCACCGCGTCGGGCCGGGGTACGCCGTCGCCGGGAACATGCTGGTGGACGCGCGGACGGTGGACGCCATGGCCGAGCGTTTCGAGGCCACCGCGGGCGAACCGCTGCACGAACGGCTGCTCGCTTCGCTCGAAGCGGGCCAGCGGGCAGGCGGGGACCGGCGCGGGAAGCAGAGCGCCGCGCTGCACGTGAACAACGGCGCGCCGTACCCGTACCTCGACCTGCGGGTCGACGACCACCCCGAACCGGTCGCCGAGCTGCGCCGGATCCACGAGGTCGCGAAGGCGGAGATGCTGCCGTTCGTGGCGGCCCTCCCGACCAGGGAGAACCCGCGGGGCAGGTTCGACGAGCTGCTCGGCTGACTCACCCCGCGCCGGGGTGCTCCAGCAGGGCGTCGAGCACCACGCGCACCAGCGGGTGCTCGTCTCGTCCACATTGGACAGCTGCGAAAACCCGCCGGGTGGGCGCCTTTCCGGCCACCGGACGCGAGATCGCGCCGAGATCGCCGGAGATCGCCGTGCGCGGCACCAGCGCCACCCCGGTGCCCGCCGCCACCAGCGCCTCGACGGCGTGGAAGTCGTCCGAGGTGTGCGTGATGTCCGGGACGAAACCGGCGTTCTCGCAGCACACCTGGGCCACCGCCCGGCACGGGTTGCCCGGCAGCGGCGCGATCCACTCCGCCTCGCGCAGCTCGCCCAACGCCACCTCGGGCGCGTCCGCGAGCGCGTGATCGCGGGGGAGCACCACGTCGAACGGCTCGGTGTAGAGCGGGAAGCGGGTCACCCGGCGCGCGTCGGCCTGCAACGTGGAGGTGTACTCCATCGAGATCGCGATGTCGATCTCCCCGGCCAGCAACATCATCAGGCTGTTGTGCGCCTCGGCGTCGCGCACCAGCACCCGGACGTCCGGTGCGCGACCGCGCAACGCCACGATCGCCGGGGCCACCACCTGCGTGATGGCCGATGCGAACGACGCCACCTCGACGGTGCCGACCGTGCCCTCCGCGCAGGCCGCCAGGCTCGCCTCCGCCCGCTCCAGCTCGGCCAGCACCGCCTTGGCGTGCTCCACCAGCAGCTCGCCGGCGGCGGTCAACCGGACCCGCCGCCCCTGGCGCACCAGCAGCGGCTGCCCGACCTCGTTCTCCAGCGCGGTGAGCTGCTGCGACACCGCCGACGGAGTCAGGTACAGGCGCTCCGCCGCCGCGCGCACCGTGCCGTGGTCGGCGAGCGCGCGGAGGATCAGCAGCCGCCGCGGGTCAATCACCCTTCGATGCTAGCCATCCCGGCGCGGGCCGCGACGAACGCCGCAACCGCCCGCTCCACGTCCGCGGCGGAGTGCGCCGCCGACATCTGAGTGCGGATGCGGGCCTTGCCCTTGGGCACCACCGGGTAGGAGAACCCGATCACGTACACGCCCTCGGCCAGCAGCAGATCCGCCATCCGGGCCGCCTCGGCGGCGTCTCCGATCATCACCGGGATGATCGGGTGCTCGCCGGGCAGCAGGTCGAAGCCCTCCTCGGTCATCCGCCGCCGGAACAGCTCGCTGTTGTCCCGCAGCCGCTGCCGCAGCTCCGGCTTCGAGGCCACCAGGTCCAGCGCGGCCAGCGAAGCCGCCACGATCGACGGGGCCAGCGAGTTCGAGAACAGGTACGGCCGGGACCGCTGCCGCAGCAGCTCCACGATCTCCGCCCGCCCGGACACGTAACCGCCGCTCGCGCCGCCCAGCGCCTTGCCCAGCGTGCCGGTCACGACGTCGACCTTGTCGGTCACCCCGAACAGCTCCGGCGTGCCCGCACCGCTCGGACCGGTGAAGCCGACCGCGTGCGAGTCGTCGACCACGACCAGCGCCTGGTACTCCTCGGCGAGCGCGCAGATCTCGTCCAGCGGCGCCAGGTAGCCGTCCATGGAGAACACGCCGTCGGTGACGATCAGCTTGCGCCGCGCGTCGGAGTTCTCCCGCAGCAACCGCTCCAGATCGGCCATGTCCCGGTTGCGGTAGCGGCCGCGGCGGGCCTTGCACAGCCGGATGCCGTCGATGATGCTCGCGTGGTTGAGCTCGTCGGAGATCACCACGTCGCGGTCGTCGAGCAGCGTCTCGAACAGCCCGCCGTTGGCGTCGAAGCACGAGCTGTACAGGATCGTGTCATCGGTGCCCAGGAACTGCGAGAGCCGCTTCTCCAGCTCCTTGTGCGGGGCCTGCGTGCCGCAGATGAACCGCACCGACGCCATCCCGAAACCCCACTTGGCCAGCGCCTGCTCGGCGGCGGCCAGCAGCGCGGGGTGGTCGGCCAGCCCGAGGTAGTTGTTCGCGCAGAAGTTCAGCACCTCCGCGTCGGCGACGCCCACCCGGGCGCTCTGCGGCGACTCCAGGACCCGCTCGTCCTTGTACAGGCCCGCGGCGCGGATCTCATCCAGTTCGGCGCGCAGTCCGTCGGCGATCGTGTACATCAGGCGGAACCCTCCGCTGTCCAGTCGAGGATGATCTTGCCGCAGCGACCGCTGCGGGCCGTCTCGAACGCTTCGGCGTGCTCGGTGTACGGGAAGCGGTGCGTGATCACGGGCGACAGGTCCAGCCCGGACTCCAGCAGCACCGACATCGAGTACCAGGTCTCGAACATCTCGCGCCCGTAGATGCCCTTGACGGTGAGCATCTTCAGCACCACGGCGCTCCAGTCCACCGAGAACTCCTCGGCGGGCAGCCCGAGCATCGCGATCCGGCCGCCGTGCGACATGTTCGCCACGGTCTCCCGCAGCGCCGCGGGCTGCCCGGACACCTCCATCGCGACGTCGAAGCCCTCGCTCATGTCCAGCTGCTGCTGCGCGTCGGCGAGCCGCGTCTTGGACACGTCCACCGCCAGATCGACGCCGATCCGCCGCGCCAGCTCCAGCCGGTGCTCGCTGACATCGGTGATCACCACGTGCCGCGCGCCCGCGTGCTTGGCCACGCCGGCGGCCATCAGCCCGATCGGCCCGGCACCGGTGATCAGCACGTCCTCGCCGACGACCGGGAAGCTCAGCGCGGTGTGCACGGCGTTGCCGAACGGGTCGAAGATCGCGGCCACGTCCGGGTCGATCTCGCTGCGGTGCACCCACACGTTCTGCTCGGGCAGCACCGCGAACTCGGCGAAAGCCCCGTTGTGGTGCACGCCGAGCCCCTTGGTGTGCGCGCACAGGTGCCGGCGCCCGGCCAGGCAGTTCCGGCACTTCCCGCACACGATGTGGCCCTCGCCGCTGACGAAGTCACCCACCGAGGCCCGGGTGACGGCACTGCCGGTCGCCACGACCTCCCCGGCGAACTCGTGCCCGACCACCAGCGGTGTCGGCACGGTCCGGGCGGCCCACTCGTCCCACGACGCGATGTGCAGGTCGGTCCCGCAGATCCCGGTGCGCAGCACGCGCACCACCACGTCGTTCGGGCCCGGGGTCGGGTCCGGGACCTCGGCCAGCTCCAGGCCGGGCGCGGGCGAGGTCTTCACCAGTGCGCGCACGGTTCCTCCGCTCTCGATGTCTGCATCGAAACGGAGTCTGGCCCGACCGGCCCCAACCGTCCATCGCGAAGTTCTGCACTGCCTGGTAAGCCCCACTGCACAGCAACCAGATCGAGTGACCCCTACCGCCCGGTCGAAGCGATCCGGTCCTTCACCGCCTGCGGCAGGTGGCAACTGGTAGTGCCGTTGAGAACTGTGTTCTTCGCGGTACCTAGTTTGTACGTCGCGCCGTACTGGTCAAAGCCGACGACCTGGTGATCCGAGGGGCGACTGACGATGGTCCGCACGGGGCCGAACCCGTATTCGCGGGAAACGTCCTCAGCGATCTGCTGCGCACGTGGCCATTGGTCATCCGGAAGGTTGCCGTTGGCACTCCAGAGACCCAGCGTCTGGCTCGCGCCGTCCGACCTGTACGCAGGAAATTCAGGACATCCGGAGCTGCGGAGATCATCGTCCTGAACCCATTGAAGTGATGGGAATTCAGCGGTCAACGCATCGCGCATCCGCCCCAGCATCTCCAGGTAGCGAGCGCTGGCCTCCTCCATGCTGGGCCGACGCAGCAATTCTTCGCGCTGCTCCGCCTCGTTGCCTTCGAAGCTGGAAGTCACCGGTGTCCCCCCGCATGAGACTGCAGAAAACGCGACGATTGCGATCAGTGCCATACGTTTCAAGTGCGACGCCCTTGTTGGTGATCGAAAGCTCATCCCTTTGCTCCCACGGTTCGCTCAGGGACTCCGGCGACCACGACGCTGACGTTGTACTGGCTGGTTGTTCCGCGATCCAGGTAGCCAGTGCCGCCACCGGTGCCGTGTCCTACCGACCGGGCAAGCTCTTGGCCGTCTGGCGAGACGGATTCGTGCGTAGAGAGATTGTCGACGCCGGGCATGTTCGATGGATCAGAGCCGAATCTGCCAAAATCGGCTACCGGATCCCCGTCTGATTCCAAGTTGTACAAGTGTCCCTCTGGGGTGTTGATCTGAGAATGATGTGATGCGCCCATCCCTGGTGATCCCATGACGACGGCATCGTCCACGTTCACGTTCTCCCGCTGCAAGGCATACCCGGTAGTCGTTGATCCGTACGAATGGCCCAGCGCGACAAGATGCGGATCGTCTTGCCGAGATGCGTTGATTCCACGGTAGAAGTCGGCCAGGTCTTCAGCGCCGCGCTTGGCTGCACTGGCAGATGCGACGGAATGGCTTGGATCGGGGATCTCCTCCAGCTGCGGCGCTTCGTACCCAATCCAGGTCACAGCGGCGACTGCGCCGCCATCGCCGTACTGTCTTGATTGGAGCTGTGCATCGGCCCGCAATTGCTCAATTGCGCGGTCGTAATCCGTCAAGCTGCCCTTCTCCACAGCGCTTTCCAGGCCCGGGGTGAAGACCGCTACGTGCTTGGCCGTGTCCACGTCGCCGGTCGCTACTGCTGCTTTCATGCGTTCGCCGGAGCTGTCCATGACCAGGAGCTGGCGCTGATCTCGTTCTGGGCCCAGGACTTTCTCGATCTCGTCCAGGGACTTCAGCTTGGCATCGACTCGATCGAGCTCTGCCTGGTCGAGTGATTTGTTGAACCTGCCGCCGGGCCCGGGGTACGGCTTGTCCATCTTCGCCCGCAGCTGAGCTGCTTGGGCTTGGAGCATCACGCGCTCGTCGTCGAGGCGGTTGACGTTGGCCGTGTGTCGGATCGTGGCCGGGATGCCGTCCATGTTGCCCAGCCACGGTGGTGGTGCCTCTGCCATTGCCGCTCGCGTTTCGGCGGGCAGGGATTCCCACCAGCGGGCGTTGTCGGCCGGAGTCCCCGGCGGCGGCGGTTCGACGGTCTCGGCGAGGCCGTGCGCGTCTCCGAGGGCCGCGGCGTCCGCGAGAGAGCCGCCCTCCCCGGTTTCCATCAGGTTCAGGTCCGCGTCCCGCAGCACCTTGGTCAGCTCGGCGTCCGCGTCGTCGGCCTGGGCGAGCAGGCGTTCGACGCGGTCCACCAGGTCGGGCCGGACCTGCTGGATCCGGTAGCGGTCCTCCTCGTCGAGCCGGCTGCCGGGGCCGCCGACCACCACGTGCTCCAGGTCTTCGATCCGGCCGTCGTCGCAGATGCGGAAGCGGTAGGAACTCGCCAGGGAGTCGGCCTCGGCCAGCTGCCGCTGCACCGCCTGGACCTCGTCCACGTTCTCGATGAGGGCTCGGCGCACTGCCGCCACCTCGACCACGAGCTCTCGTAGCTTCTCGCCGAGGTCGCGATGCCGGTCCTCGGCGGCTTTGGCCGCCTCGCCCTGCCACTCCGCTGGTTTGCCGGACGTGGCGAGTTCGTCGTCCAGCCGCACCAGGCGGTCTTCTTCCCGCTTCAGGTCGTCGATCGCTTCGTCGAGCAGGGCCGGCTTCCACTGGCGGATGTTCGCGATGGTCGTCATCACGCACCACCCGCAGCGTTGATGTCCGACGCAGCCCCCTGATCCGTCGCCTCGTACGTGGCAGCGCTCCGGGCCAGTGCTTCGGCGTGCGTTGTGCCGGATTGGCACCACCGCTTCACGCTGTCCATCCAGCTGCGGCTGGTGCTCGTTGCGGCCGCGGCTGCCGTTGAGCCGGGCAACGCCTGGCTGATCTTTTCCCCCACCGCGCCGAGCTTCGATTCCCGGGCTTGTTCAACCGCTGAGAGCGTTGCGTCCGAAGCCTTCCGAAGATCCCCGATCAGAACCTGATAGGTCATTTGTCCTCCCCGAGCGGGGGACCATACCAACGCTCGACGCCCAGTTCGCCCGTTTCGGAGGGCAAGTCGCGCTAATGCCCGAGCGGACTTCGCCACTGCATCGCGATCCGGAGATGTGCGAGGGGAACCTGCCTGCGGGCTTGACCTCTTCCTTGGTGGAGGTTTGAGGGTGGTTGGGGAGCATTCGTCGATCATGTGGAGGCTGCGATGAGCTCTGACCGCATCGTGCTGCCGGAGATCACCCGGAGCGATGTCGGCACCGTGTTGGTGAGTCCTTGGATCGTCGGCACGCCGCAGCGGCAGCGCGACGCGGTGGACGCCACCATCTCGGAGTGGAAGGTGGCGCCCTGGCCGGCAGCGTTCCTGTCGTTGAACTGCTTCGTGAGCTTGGACGGCGAGGCGGTGCTGAACTACGCGCAGTGGACCGATGACGACGCGCACCGCGAGTTCGTGCGCACCTACCGGCCGACGCTGGTGCGCGGGATCGACGAAGCTGTTCCGGGCATCGAGCGGCCTGGCCTGGTCAGGTACCGCCTGCGCGGCAGCGTCGTCGCCGAGGACCGGCCGCGCGGTGAGGTCGTCGCGGTGTTCGTCTCGGGCAGCGACGGGTTCGAGCATGCGAGTCGGCTGGTGGCCGACGCGCAGGCCCGGATCGGAACTCCGCCCGATCTGCCGCCTGGCCTGCGCGCGGCCCACTTCCACATCAGCGCCGACGGCACCCGGGTCCTGATCTACGAGGAGTGGTCGGACGAGGCCGCCGCGGCCAGCAGTCCCCACCACGACGTGCACGGGACCACGGGCAACCTCTACCGCCTGCGCCGCAGCCTCACCCGCCACCAGCGCTGACCGTCGCGCGGGGTCAGGCGGGCCGGTAGACCAGCAGGACGTTGCCGGAGCGGAAGGTCGTGGTCCGCCACAGCTCGAGCTGGACCTGCCCGCTGAGCGTCGAGAACGCGGAGACGCCTTCGCCGAGGAGGACCGGGAACACGATCACCCGCAGCTCGTCCACCAGGCCGAGCTCGAGCAGGCTCGCGGTCAGCTGCACGCTGCCGAACAGCGCGATCTCCTTGCCCGGCTGCTGCTTGAGGTCCTTGATCGTCCCGGCGATGTCGTCGCGGCGGACCAGCGTGGTGTTGTTCCAGTCGGCCCGCTCCAAGGTGTCGGACACCGCGAGCTTGGGGACGCCGTTCATGAAGTCGATGATCTCGGGGTCGCCCTCGGTGGCGTTCGGCCAGTGCGCGGCCATGTGCTCGTAGGTCTCGCGCCCGAACACCAGCGCGTCGAGGTAGGCGTCCTGCCGGTTGGAGAAGTCGAAGAACTCCTCGTCGACGTGGGGGAAGTCGAACTCCCCGCTGGTGCGCTTGTAGTAGCCGTCGAGGCTGATGCCGGTGAACGAGATGAGCTTGCGCATGGAAAGCGGTCTCCCTGTCGTGCAGCGTCGTTCGGCGACCCCGCCCTGCGGAGCCGGGCAGAAAACTGATTGCAAAGTGCAATCGCTCGGAGGCTAGCAGTGTCCGATAGCGGAGTGCAATCGGTTCTGCGAACGTGCCGCGATCAGGAGGCAGCGCGGAAAGCGCTGCGGGGCAGGCGCGATCGGGAGCGGAACGAGCCCCGCCGCCCACTCGCGTGGTCAGGTCGGGGCTCTTCCGGCAGCGGCTTGCGCCCGTTACTCGTCGTCGGCGTCGTCCCGGGCGAGGAATGTGGCCAGGCGTTCCGTGGCGTCCTCGAAGTCCGGGTTCTGGTCGACGAAGGCGCGCATCCGGTCGGCCACCCAGGACAGGGTGACCGAGTCGTCACCGCGACGGTCCTCAAGCTCCTCGATGCCGCGGTCGGTGAAGTACACCGCTTCCTCCTTGGGGGTTTTCGCTTTCTGGCGCGTGGAATCAGCGCGACCAGAACAGCAGGGTACGAAACGTCCCGAGGGGGCTGCGAAGCGGAACCTCATCATCGCCCCGAAGTGCGAAAACGGGCCGCCGGTTCCAGGTGGAACCGACGGCCCGCTCCAGCCGATCAGATCAGGCGAACGCGTTGCGCACGATCTCGGCCTGCTCGACCTCGTGGACCTTGGCCATACCGGTGGCCGGGGCGGCCATCGGACGACGCGAGACCCGCTTGAGCTTGCCGACCAGCTGCGGGAACAGCTCCGGCAGCGCCAGGCCCAGGAACGGCCAGGCACCCTGGTTGGCGGGCTCCTCCTGGGTCCAGCGGACCTCGGTGGCGTTCGGGTAGCGCTCCAGCAGCGCGCCCAGCTTCCGGTGCGGCAGCGGGTAGAGCTGCTCGAGCCGGACCACCGCCGTGTCGGTGATGCCCTCCTTCTCGCGGTGCGCGGCCAGCTCGTAGTAGAGCTTGCCGGTGCACATCACGATCTTGCGGACGTCGGCCGGGTTCGGCTGCGCCGGGTCGTCGATCACCGAGGTGAACTTGCCCTCGGTGAAGTCCTCGACCGGGCTGGTCGCGGCCTTCAGGCGGAGCATCGACTTCGGCGTGAACACCACCAGCGGACGCTGGATGCCGTCCAGCGCGTGGCGCCGCAGCAGGTGGAAGTAGTTCGCCGGGGTCGACGGCATCGCGACCGTCATCGAACCCTCGGCGCACAGCTGCAGCCAGCGCTCGATGCGACCCGAGGTGTGGTCCGGGCCCTGGCCCTCGTGGCCGTGCGGCAGCAGCATGACCACGTCGGAGCGCTGGCCCCACTTGGCCTCACCGGACGAGATGAACTCGTCGATGACCGACTGGGCACCGTTGAAGAAGTCGCCGAACTGCGCCTCCCACAGCACCAGCGCCTCGGAGTTGGCCACCGAGTAGCCGTACTCGAAGCCCAGCGCCGCGTACTCCGACAGCGCCGAGTCGTACACCAGGAACTTCGCCTGGTCGTCCGACAGGTTCTGCAGCGGCGTGTACTCGCTGTTGGTCTTGCGGTCGATCAGCACCGAGTGGCGCTGGCCGAACGTGCCGCGGCGGCTGTCCTGACCGGTCAGGCGGACCCCGCGGCCCTCCATCACCAGCGAACCGAACGCCAGCAGCTCGCCGAACGCCCAGTCGATGCCGCCCTCGCGACCCATCTTGGCGCGGCGCTCGAGCACCGGCTTGACCCGCGGGTGCGGGGTGAAGCCCTCGGGCAGGTTGATCTGCGCCTCGGCGATGCGCTCCAAGGTCTCCTTGGAGATCTTGGTCGCCAGACCGCGCGGCACCTGCTGCTCGGACTCCACCGACGGGCTCGGCGCCGGCGGGTGCTTCTCCAGCTCGCGGACCTCGTTGAACACGTGCTCCAGCTGGGCCGCGTAGTCCTTCAGCGCCTTCTCGGCCTCTTCGACGGTCATGTCGCCGCGGCCGATCAGGGATTCGGTGTAGACCTTGCGGACGCTGCGCATCTTGTCGATGGCGTCGTACATCTTCGGCTGGGTCATGGACGGGTCGTCGCCCTCGTTGTGACCGCGGCGCCGGTAGCAGACCATGTCGATCACGACGTCCTTGCCGAACGCCTGGCGGTACTCCACGGCCAGCTTCGCGACCCAGACGCAGGCCTCGGGGTCGTCGCCGTTGACGTGGAACACCGGCGCACCGATCATCTTCGCCACGTCGGTGCAGTACTTGCTGGAGCGGGAGTGCTCCGGCGCAGTGGTGTAGCCGACCTGGTTGTTGACGATCACGTGCACCGTGCCGCCGGTGCGGTAGCCCCGCAGCAGCGACAGGTTCAGCGTCTCGGCCACCACGCCCTGACCGGCGAAGGCGGCGTCGCCGTGCAGCAGCACCGGCAGGACGGTGAAGCCCTCCTGGCCCTTGTCCAGGATGTCCTGCTTGGCGCGGACGATGCCCTCCAGCACCGGGTCCACGGCCTCCAGGTGCGACGGGTTCGAGGTCAGCGACACCTTGGTCTCGCCGTCGCCGAACATCCGGAAGTACTTGCCCTCGGCACCCAGGTGGTACTTGACGTCACCGGAGCCGTGCGCCTGACCCGGGTCCAGGTTGCCCTCGAACTCCCGGAAGATCTGCGAGATCGGCTTGCCGACGATGTTGGCCAGCACGTTGAGCCGACCGCGGTGCGGCATGCCGATGACGACCTCGTCGAGGTCGTGCGCCGCGGAGGTGTCGAGCACCGCGTCCAGCAGCGGCACGACGGTCTCCGCGCCCTCCAGCGAGAAGCGCTTCTGGCCGACGTACTTGGTCTGCAGGAAGGTCTCGAACGCCTCGGCCGCGTTGAGCTTCGACAGGATGTACTTCTGCTCGGTCGGGTCCGGCTTGGTGTGCTTCTTCTCGACCCGCTGCTGCAGCCACTCGCGCTCGTCCGGCTCGAGGATGTGCATGTACTCCACGCCGACGGTGCGGCAGTAGGAGTCGCGCAGCACGCCCAGCACGTCGCGCAGCGGCATGTGCTCCTTGCCGGCGAACCCGCCGACGGCGAACTCCCGGTCCAGGTCCCACAGCGTCAGGCTGTGCGACAGGACGTCGAGGTCCTCGTGCCGCCGCTGCCGGTAGTTCAGCGGGTCGATGTCGGCCATCAGGTGACCGCGGGTGCGGTAGGCGTCGATCAGCTCGAGCACCCGGGCGGTCTTGTCGACCGCGCCCTCCGGGATGTCCTTCGTCCAGCGCACCGGCTCGTACGGGATGCGCAGCGAGGCGAAGATGTCGTCGAAGAAGCCGTCCTCGCCCAGCAGCAGCTGGTGGACGCGGCGCAGGAAGTCGCCGGACTCGGCGCCCTGGATGACCCTGTGGTCGTAGGTCGAGGTCAGCGTCACGATCTTGCTGACGCCCATGTCGACCAGGGTCTTCTCGCTGGCGCCCTGGAACTCGGCCGGGTAGTCCATCGCCCCGACGCCGATGATCGCGCTCTGGCCCTTGGTCAGCCGCGGCACCGAGTGGTTGGTGCCGGACGGGCCCGGGTTGGTCAGCGAGATGGTGGTGCCGGCGAAGTCGTCCGCGGTCAGCGCGTTGGCGCGGGCCTTGCGGATGATGTCCTCGTAGGCCTGCCAGAACTGGTAGAACGTCATGTCCTCGCAGCCCTTGATGGAGGCGACCACGAGGTTGCGGGAACCGTCCTTGCCCGGCAGGTCGATCGCCAGGCCCAGGTTGACGTGCTCCGGCGTGACGGCCGCGGGCTTGCCCTTGGCGTCCTCGCCGTAGTGGCGGTTCATGTTCGGGAAGTCCCGGACCGCACGGACCAGCGCGTAGCCGATCAGGTGCGTGAACGAGATCTTGCCGCCCTTGTTCCGCTTCAGGTGGTTGTTGATGACGATGCGGTTGTCGAACAGCAGCTTCGCCGGGACCGCGCGCACGCTGGTGGCCGTCGGCACGGTCAGCGACTGGTCCATGTTCTTGGCGATCGCAGCCGCGGCACCGCGCAGCGTCTTGACCTCTTCACCGGCCTGCGGTGGCTTGACCGGGGCGGCCTTGGCGGCCTGCTGCGGGGAAGGCTTGGGGGCGGCGACGGGCTTGTTCGCCGCCGGGGCGGCGGTCGCGGTGGGCGGCGGGACCTGACCGTTGGTCTCGCCGACGCGCGTCGCCGTCGCGGTGGTGGTCGGGGCCGCTGCAGCAGCGGCCGCAGCAGCGGTGTTGTCGGTGGCTGCCTGGCCCGGCTTGTAGTCGGCGAAGAATTCGTGCCACGCCGAGTCTACGGAAGTGGGATCTTGGAGGTACTGCTCGTACATCTCCTCGATCAACCACTCGTTGGGGCCGAACTGTGACGCAGGGCTGCTGGACACGGCTGGCGTTCGCCTCGATCCATATGCTCGTGATTTACAGACACACTCGGGTACCAGGCTAGCGGTCCGATTCGCGAGGTTGGCACACAGGACGGCCGTTCGGCTGACGAGCTCGGTCACAAAATCGATCAGGAAAGCCCAGCTTGCGCCGGGATCGACCCGGTTCGGCTCGCGCGAACGATCAACGGCCGCACCCTGGCTGCCTCACTTGCGGTTCAGCGTCGCTTGCTAGTACTCCATCTGGGTTGTCGCCCACAACCAGTATGACGTTTCAACGACACGCTGTGTTCCCGGGCCGTGACCTGCTCTCCCGAATCCCAGACAGCGTGAAACCACCCGTCTCACCAGCACTGATGCGTCATCTCGCAGTGTTCACCCGACTGCGGAGCGTGTCCGGTTCAGGCGATGTTGGAGGTTTGGGCGCTGGGGTCCGCTGCGTGCCAGAGGCGGGTGTAGTGACCGCCTTCGGCGAGAAGCCGCGCGTGGGAGCCCTGCTCGACGATGCGGCCGTCGTCGACGACCACGATGCGGTCCGCGCGGGCCGCCGTCGCCAAGCGGTGCGCGACGACGAACGTGGTGCGCTGCGCGGCGAGCTGGTCGCTGGCCGCGATCACCATCGACTCGGTGGCCGGGTCCAGCGCCGCGGTCGCCTCGTCGAGCAGCAGGACGTCGGGATCGACCAGCTCCGCGCGCGCCAGCGCGACCAGCTGCCGCTGACCGGCGGACAGCCCCCGGCCGCGCTCGCCGACCTGCTGGCGGAACCCGCTGTTCAGCATCGCGATCCCCGGCAGCGCGCCGACGGCCCGCGCCGCGCCCTCCACCTCGACCGGCTCGGCGTCCGGCCGCGCGTAGGCGATGTTGTCCGCGACGTCGCCGGTGAACAGGTGCCCCTCCTGCGGCACCACCGCCAGCCGCTGGTGGAACGCCGCCAGGTCGTAGTGGCGGACGTCCACCCCGTCGACCAGCACCGCGCCGTCGGTGACGTCGTAGAACCGGGCGATCAGCTTGATCAGCGTCGACTTGCCCGCGCCGGTGGCGCCGACCAGCGCGACGGTCTCGCCGGGGCGCACCCGCAGCGACACGTCGCGCAGCGCGTACTGCTCGGTGCCCGGGTAGCGGAACGACACCGACCGCAGCTCGACCTCGCCGCTGAAGCGCTCGGGCACCGGCGCCGGGTCGTCCGGCGCGGGCACCGAGGTCGGCGTGCGCAGCAGGTCACCGATGCGCCGCAACCCGACCATCGCCTGCTGGTAGCCGTCGAAGACGCCGGACAGCTGCTGCACCGGTGAGAAGAACAACCCGAGGTAGAGCAGGAACGCGACCAGCACACCAGCCGTCAGGTCGCCGGAAGCGACCCGCGCGGCGCCGACGCCGAGCACCGCGGCCTGGGCGATCTCGGACAGCAGCGCGACGAACGGGAAGTAGGTGGCGATGTAGCGCTGGGCCCGCAGCCGCGACCGGCGGTAGGCGTCGCTGCGCTGCGCGAACACCTTCGCCGCGTGCCCCTCGCGCCGGTGCGCCTGCGCCACGCGCATGCCCGAGACGTTCTCCTGCAAGTCGGCGTTGACCGTGCTGACCCGCTCCCGCGCTTCGGCGTAGGCGATCGAGGAGACCCGGCGGAAGATCGCCGTCGCCACCAGCAGCACCGGAAGCACGGCCATCGCGACCAGCGCCAGCGACGCGTCGGTGATCAGCAGCGCGCCCGCGATGCCGAACAGGGTGAGCACGCTGACCACGAACGTCGCCAGACCGGTCTGCAGGAACGTCGACAGGGCGTCGACGTCGGTGGTCATCCGGGTCATGATCCGGCCGGCCAGCTCGCGCTCGTAGTAGTCCAGGCCGAGCCGCTGCAGGTGCGCGAAGCTGCGCAACCGCAGCAGGTAGAGCAGGGTTTCACCGGTCCGGGCGGTGACCACGGTCTGCAGCTTGACCACCAGCCAGCCGAAACCGACGATCACCGCGGCCACGCCGGTCGCCCACCACAGGACGTCGGCGTTCCCGGTGCCGACACCGCCGTCGACGCCCTGGCGCACCAGAGACGGCAGGGTGACCGAGGTCAGCGCGTCGCCGGCGACCAGCAGCACGGTCAGCAGCAGGCCCCAGCGGATCGGCCGCAGCAGCCGGGACAGCTTGAAGTCGGGGTCGGGCGCGGTCGGGTCTTCGCCGCGCAGGTCCGGTTCGTCGGTCGTCGGCGGCAGCTTCCGGATGCCCTCGACCAGCTCCGGAGTCGGCGGCATCGACGTGCCGGCCATGCCGCGCGACCCCGCCATCGGAGCGGCGGCGACGGGTTCGGGCTCCTCCGGCTCCGGCCACAGCTCGGGGGTGATGTCGGAGTCGCTCGGGGCGAGGGCGCTGCGGCGGTTGTCGATGGACTCGCCGGGCCCGGCCAGCAGCGACCGGAACAGCTCGCAGCGCTGCGACAGCTCCTCCTCGGTGCCGACGTCGACCACCCGGCCCTCGTCGAGCACGGCGATCCGGTCGGCCAGCGCGAGCGTCGAGCGGCGGTGCGCGATCAGCAGCGTCGTGCGCTGGGCGGTCACCGAGCGCAGGGTGTCGTGGATCGCCGCTTCGGTCGCCGGGTCGACGGCCGACGTGGCGTCGTCGAGCACCAGGATCCGCGGGTTCGACAGCAGCGCCCGCGCGAGCGCCACCCGCTGGCGCTGCCCGCCGGAGAGGGTGAGACCGCGCTCGCCGACCTCGGTGTCGTAGCCCTGGGGGAGCGAGGTGATGAACTCGTGCGCCTCGGCGGCCTCGGCCGCTGCGATCACGTCGGCTTCCGAGGCGTCCGGACGGCCGTAGGCGATGTTGCCGCGGATGGTGTCGGAGAACAGGAACGCCTCCTCGAACACCACGCCCACCGCGCTGCGCAGCGAGTCCAACCGCAGGTCGCGGATGTCGTGCGCGGCCGCGCCGTCGGCGGCGGGCCGGATCGAGACGCCGCCCGAGTGCACGTCGTAGAAGCGCGGCAGCAGCAGCGAAACCGTCGACTTGCCCGAGCCCGCCGGGCCCACCAGCGCCACCGTCTCACCCGGTCGGACCTGCAGCGATGCCTCCGACAGCACCGGCTGGTCGCGGGTGTAGCCGAAGGTCACGTCGTCGAACCGGACCTCCAGCGGGCCCTCCGGCAGCCGCACCGCGTCCGGCTTCTCCTGCACCTCCGGCTGCGAGTCGATCAGCTCGTTGATCCGCTCGGCGCCGGCGCGCGCCAGCTGCGCCTGGATCACCACGCTGGACAACATCCGGGCCGGCCCGGACAGCATCGCCACGTACCCGGCGAAGGCCACGAACGTGCCCAGGCTCACCTGCTCGTTCAGCACCATCCAGCCGCCGAGGCCCAGCACCCCGACCTGTCCGGCCGAGGGCAGCGCGGCCAGGCTCGCCGCCGGCGTGGACGTCATGCGCGCGGCGCGCAGCCGCTCGCCGAACAACCGCCGCGCACGGGTCCGCAGCCGCCCGACCTCGCGCTCCTCCTGCCCGAAGCCCTTGACCACCCGAACACCGGTGACGGTTTCCTCGACGTGCTGGGCGATGTCGGCGGCGCGCTGCTGCGCCGACCAGGTCGCCGGGAACAACCGCTTCTTGCTGCGCGCGGTGACCACCGCGATCAGCGGCGCGATGACCAGCGAAACCACGGTGAGCAGCGGTGACAGCCACAGCATGGCGATGATCGCGAACAGCGCCAGCACCGCGGTCCCGGCCGCCAGCGGCAGCATCGCCAGCAGCGAGTTCACCAGCTGCAGGTCGCTGATCGACCGCGACACCACCTGCCCGGTGCGCAACGCGTCCTGCTTGCCGCCGTCCAGCCGCTGCATCGCGCCGAACACCGCGCGGCGCAAGTCGTGCTGCACGTCCAGCGCCAACCGACCCGCGCTGTAGCGGCGCACGAACGCCGCGCCGAAGCGGAACACGCCGAGCACCAGCAGCGCGACCACGATCAACCACAGCTGGTCGGTGGTGCGCGCGACGGCGTCGTCCACCGCCACCTTGGTCAGCAGCGGAACCAGCGCCTCCAACCCGACCGCTGTGACGGACGCACCCATCGCCAAGGAGAGGGCGACAGGGTGCCGTCGACAAGCGGCGAAGAGGCGACGGATCCAACCACCAGATGACGCGGGATTGCCGGAGTCGCTCACCTAGCCAGACTAGGACGCACCACCGACCCTGCACCGCGCCCGAACCTCCGGTGTGACCCCGCCAACCGGCGGATCAAGTGCTCGGATCCTCGTTTTGGTCTTTGTCTTTGAAACGCCGGAGGCGTTTAGCTCACCTTCGGCGCTTGCGCCGCCGCGGGTTCTCAGCGTTCGCCTGGCGAGGACGGCCCCAGCGCTGTGTATTGGTCATACATGAGTCTGGGATCCCGCAGCTCAGACGGCGTCTGAGGTTCCGCTACCCGCACCGCCACGCAAAAGGAG